>NZ_JBKBVU010000124.1:0-9390 GCF_046289365.1 Caldimonas sp.
GCAGGTTGACTACGTTGTCGGCCTCGCCCAGTAGGGTGTGCAGGTCCTGGCTGCCCCGTGCGACCTCCCCCCCCTGCGTTGGCGCGCCGCGCCGGCTCCAGCCGCTCACGCGGTAGCCGTTGGCCACCAGGCGCCGCGCCGTGGCGCGGCCCATCTCGCCCAGGCCCAGCACGGCCACGTGCACTTCGTCGGCACGGCGCTGGGGGTGCTGTTGCCAGCACCGTTCGCGCTGCTGGGCGGTGTACAGGTCGTGGTCGCGGTGCAGGTGCAGCACGGCCCACAGCGCGGTCTCGGCCATCGCGGTGTTCATCGCCGGGTCGACCATGCGTGCGAGCGGCACGCCGGTGGGCACGGTGGGGTCGCGCAGCAGCTTGTCCACCCCGGCCCACAGCGACTGGATCAGGCGCAGGCCGGCCAGGCCCTGCAGGCTGCCCGGCGGCGGGTTGGCCACCACGGCGATGTCGATGTCGTCGGCCTCCTCGCGCTGGCGCACCCAGCGCTCGCCAGGCAGCGCAGCCTCCAGGCAGGCCAGCCACTGCTCGGCTTCGCCCGGGTCGAACGTCCCGGCCAGCAGGATCGTCACGGGGCGGCCTCCAGCAGGGCGCGCACCCGTTGCAGCGCATGCCGCGTGGCCGCCGCACGCACCTGGGTGCGGTCGCCGGCAAAGCGCCGGCATTCGGTCTCGACGAAGTCCTGGCCGCGGGCCCAGGCGAACCACACCGTGCCCACGGGTTTGCGTGGGCTGCCGCCGCCCGGGCCGGCGATGCCGGTGGTGGCCACGCCAACCTGCGCCCCCGAGCGCTGCAGGGCCCCCATGACCATGGCCATGGCCACCTCGCGGCTGACCGCACCGTGGCGCTCGATCAAGTCCGGCGGCACGCCCAGCGCCTCGCTCTTGGCCTGGTTGGAGTAAGTGACGTAACCCCGCTCGAACCAGTCGCTGGAGCCGGCCATCGAGGTGCAAGCCGCGGCCACGAGCCCGCCGGTGCAGGATTCGGCCGTCACCAGGCGCCACCCCCGCCCCTTTAGGCCCTGGGCGAGTGCACCCAGCAGGGTTTCGAGGGCCTGCACTTCGACGAGCCGATCGAGTCCGAGGCTGTCCATCACGCGGTGAAGAAGACCCACAGCGCAATCACCAGCAGGGTGCACAGCGCCGCGACGAAATCGTCGAACAGGATACCGAAGCCCCCGCGCCAGCCGCCCCCCTTGAACGCGCGGTCGGCCCAGCCCACCGGGCCGGCCTTGAGGGCATCGAAGGCGCGGAACAGGATGAACGCGGCCAGGTGGCGCGACCACAGCGCCTCGCTCGAGGTGGGTGTGACCAGCCACAGCACGGTCCAGAAGGCGAGGATCTCGTCCCAGACGATGCAGCCCGGGTCCTGGGTGCGCAGGTGGCCGGCGGTGACGGTGCAGGCCCACCACCCCACGAGGGTCCCGAAGACGAGCAGCCCGGCCCAGTGCCGGTCGGCCAGCCAGGGATCGAGCACGAGAAAGCTCAGCCAGGCCCACAGCGTGCCCACGGTGCCGCTCGCCCAGGGACTGAGCCCGCTGCCAAAGCCCAGCGCGATCGCATGGGCGGGATGGGACCAGAGGAAGCGCCCGGTGGGACGCACCGGGCCTTCGGGCGCGGCGCCGTGGGTCATGTTGGAAGTGGCAAGGGTCACGTTCGGAAATGGTCGAAGGAAGTCCAGGTGTTCGGCAGGGGCTGGCCCTGTGCATCCATCAGGCGCAGCCCAGGCTCGGCCTCGATGCAGCCGATGCGGCTGACGGGCACGCCGGCGGCCTGTGCCGCATGAGCCACGGCCTGCCGCTGCGCGGCCGGGGCGGTGAAGAGCAGCTCGTAGTCGTCCCCGCCGGCCAGGGTGCACAGGCGCTGCAGCGCCAGCGGCTGGGCGGCCAGCTCGGCGCTGCGCGGCACGGCGTCCACCTCCAGACGCGCTCCGCAGCCCGAGAGCTGCAGCACGTGGCCGAGGTCGCCCAGCAGGCCGTCGGACAGATCGATCGCGCTGCTGGCCACGCCGCGCAGGGCCAGGCCCAGCGCCACGCGCGGCTGTGGGCATTCCATCGCGATGCGCACGCGCTCGAAGGCCTCGCCAGGCAGGCTCACCGTGCCGCGGAAGACCTCCAGCGCCAGCCGTGCATCGCCCAGGCGGCCGCTCACGTACAGCTCGTCGCCGGGCCGCGCGCCGCTGCGCAACAGGGCCTGGCCGGCAGGCACCTCGCCGAAGATGCTGACGTTGATTGCCAGCGGCCCGCGCGTGGTGTCGCCGCCCACCAGCTCGCAGCCGTGGGCGTCGGCCAGTGCGAACAGCCCGCGCGCAAATCCCGCAAGCCAGGCTTCCTCGGCCTGTGGCAGGGCCAGGCTGAGCGTGAAGGCCAGCGGGCGTGCCCCGCAGGCGGCCAGGTCCGACAGGTTGACCGCCAAGGCTTTGTGGCCCAGGCGCTCCGGGGCCACCGTGGACAGGAAATGCCGCCCCTCGATGAGCAGGTCGGTCGAGGTGGCAAGCTGCTGGCCCGGCGTCAGGGACAGCAGGGCGCAGTCGTCGCCCACGCCGAGCGCGGCGCGGCGCACAGGGCGCGTGAAATGCCGCGCGATCAGCTCGAATTCACCCAGGGACATGCTCAGGCGATCGGAGGGGTGGGCAGCTCGCGCAGCAGGTTGGCCAGCTCGACGGCAGACTTCACCTCCATCTTCTCGAACACCCGCGCACGGTGGACCTCGACGGTGCGCACGCTGATGTCCAGCTCGTCGGCGATGAGCTTGTTGGGCCGGCCCTCCACCACCAGGCGCATCACGTCGCGCTCGCGGTCGGTCAGTTCGGCCAGGCGGCGATGGATGGCCTGCACGGTGCGCAGGTGCGCCAGCACCTCGGCGCTGCGCGCCAGGGCCTGTTCGACACGGTCGACGAGCGCGTTGTCGGAAAAGGGCTTCTCGACGAAATCGAAGGCCCCGCGCTTGACCGCCGCCACCGCGGTGGGCACGTCGGCATGGCCGGTGAGGAAGATCACCGGCAGCGCCTCGACCAGGCCGCGTTCGATCAGGCGGTCGAACAGCGCCAGCCCGCTCATGCCCGGCATGCGCACGTCCAGCAGCAGGCAGCTCGGGTCGCGCAGGTCCAGCGGGCCCGAGATGCGACGCTGGTCCAGAAAGGCCTCGAAAGCCTCGGCCGAGGCGTAGCCCTCGGACAGCAGCCGGCGCGAACGCAGCAGCCAGGCCAGGGCGTCGCGCAGCACGTCCTCGTCATCGACGAGGTAGACGGTGGGGATGCCGGCGTCGGCAGGAACGGTCATCGCGTGGGCTCCTCGCTGGGGGTGGTCTGCGGCGGCGCGTTGCGGCGCGGCGCCGCCCGCTCGGCCGGCAGGGTGAAACGGAACTCCGTGCCGGCGCCTTCCCCGAGATTTTCGAACACCAGCGCACCGCCGTGCTGCTCGATCACCGTGCGGCACAGGCTCAGACCCAGGCCCATGCCTTCGCTGCGGGTCGTGAAAAAGGGGGTGAACAGCCGAGAGGCCACCTCGGGTGCGATGCCCGCGCCCTGGTCGATCACCGAGAAACGCACCCAGCGCGCATCGGCCTGGCGCACCCGGATGCGCAGCACGCGCCGCTCCAGCGGCTGATCCTCCATGGCCTGGATGGCGTTGCGCGTGAGGTTGAGCAGCACCTGCTCGACCATCGTGCGGTCGCACACCACGCGCGGTACCGGTGCCCCCGGCCCGGGCCAGTCCAGCTCGATGCGCGTGGCGCTCTTGCGCGCCTGCAGGCGCACCAGGGGCATGATGGCGTCGATGAGCTGGTCAGCGCGCAGAGCCTCGCGGATGTGCTCGCGCCGGCGCACGAAGTCGTGCACGCTCTTGATCACCCGGCCGGCACGCTCGGCCTGTTCGGCGATGCGCTCCAGCGCCTGCAGGATCATGGCCTGCATGTCGGCGTCCACCGGGCCGCTGCGCATCAGGTTCACCGACCCCGTGGCGTAGCTGGAGATGGCCGCCAGCGGCTGGTTGAGCTCGTGGCTGAGCAGCGAGGCCATCTCGCCCACCGTGGCCAGCCGCGCCGTGGCCTGCAGCTTCTCGTGCTGCTGACGCGACAGTTCCTCGACGCGCCGCTGGTCGCTCAGGTCGAGCACGGCCCCCATCCAGCCCGCCTGCCGCCCCTCGCGGTCGACCAGCGGGGCTTCGTAGACCATCACCGGGAAGCGCTCGCCGTTGCGGCGCATGAAGGTGGTCTCGTAGCCCTCGCGCGGGGGCAAGGTGCCCGACAGCCGCACCTGCTGGCGCTGCGTGTATTCCTGCACCATCTCGGGGGGCCAGTACGGCGGGGAGTCCTGACCGATGGTCTTGCCGATCAGCTCGTGCGGCTCGAAACCCACCATCGCGCAGAAGGCCGGGTTGACATAGGTGATGCGCCCGTCCAGGTCGCGCGCGCGCAAGCCGGTGACCAGCGAATCCTCCATGGCCTTGCGAAAGGCCAGGGCCTCGGCGAGATCGTGCTCGGCCTGGGCGCGGCGCCGCACGTCGCGCGCCAGCAGCGCCACCACCGCCGCCAGCGCCAGCGACAGCCCCAGCACCAGGGCCACCGCCAGGTTGGGGATCAGGGCCGGTTGACCCGCCCCGCTGTCCAGGCGCAACTGCAGGGTGTTGCCCGGCAGGTCGATCAGGCGCTGGGCCACGAAGACCCCCTGGCCGCGTGGCACCGCCCCGGCGCGTGCCAGACGGGTGCCGTCGCCCTCGACGAAGGCCAGCTCGTAGCCCTTGGCCGTCTCGGGCGCAACGGCCTCGCCGAGCACGCTTTGCAGCGCATAGGAGGCCACCATGAACCCCGACAGGCGGGCCTGTTCGGTCACCGGCAGGCACACGTCCATGACCTCCAGGCCCAGGCCGCCGGGCAGGGGCACGAAATAGCTGCGCGAGTAGGCCGGCCCCGACAAGCGGCGCGCGTTGGCGCAGGCCACCTCGGCATCCACCCGCAGTTCGTCGCGCGGGATCACGGTGAACAGCGGTGTGCGATAGGGGCTGTCCACCCCCTGGATCAGGCGGAAGTCCAGGTCTCGGCGCTCGATGCGCACCAGCTCGCGGCGCGCGCGCAGCAGGTCGGCCGCATCGGCGCGCCACTGCGGCAGTGAGGGCTCGTTCCACAGCAGCGCCTGCAGGCTTTGCAGGTCGCGCGACAGGCTCTGCCGGACCTCGCCGGCTGCCTCGGCGGCCGCCCGTTCGACGCGGTCCTGGGCTCGCGCCGTCTCGTACTCCATGGTGAGCTTGACCAGCGCGGTTTGCGCCACCACCAGCAAGGCCACGAGCGCACCCCACAACATGGGCCTGCGCCAGGGGCGCGGCCGGACGGGCGGTGGCAGCTCGGTGGACATCATGGCATTGTGAGGCTTGCGCGGCCGTCAGAACCTGCCACGACACTATCGCCCCCGGCCCCTGGGAGCGGCGTACGCACTTTTGCGAATCGGCGGCCGCCGCGGGCTTTGCCACACTGGCCGCGATGCGGCCTGCGCATCGGCCCATGCGGGAAACGCACGCCGGCCGGCTGCCCCCCTCCTACAATCCTGGCCCACCGTGGCAGCGCGCCGCGGCCGGTGGGCCGCCGTCCGACCCGCCGAGCTCACAAGGGAATCACCATGTCGTCTGCCGAAGACAAACGCGCCGAACTGCGCCAGGCCGCCCTCGAGTACCACGAGTTCCCCACCCCCGGCAAGGTGGCCATCGCCGCCACCAAGCAGCTCGTCAACCAACGCGACCTCGCCCTGGCCTATTCGCCCGGCGTGGCCGCGGCCTGCGAGGAAATCGTGGCCGACCCGGCCAACGCCTTTCGCTACACCTCCCGCGGCAACCTGGTCGCGGTGGTCACCAACGGCACGGCCGTGCTGGGCCTGGGCGACATCGGCCCGCTGGCGGCCAAGCCGGTGATGGAAGGCAAGGGGGTGCTGTTCAAGAAATTCGCCGGCATCGACGTCTTCGACATCGAGATCAACGAGAAGCACGACCTCGACAAGCTGGTGGACATCATCGCCGCGCTCGAGCCCAGCTTCGGGGGCATCAACCTCGAGGACATCAAGGCGCCAGACTGCTTCTACGTCGAACGCCGCCTGCGCGAACGCATGAAGATCCCGGTCTTCCACGACGACCAGCACGGCACGGCCATCGTCGTGGGCTCGGCCGTCATCAACGGCCTGAAGGTGGTGGGCAAGGATCTGCGGCAGGTCAAGCTGGTCACCTCCGGCGCTGGCGCGGCCGCCCTGGCCTGTCTGAACCTGCTGGTGAAGCTGGGCATCCCGCGCGAGAACATCTGGGTCACCGACATTGCCGGTGTGGTCTACCAGGGCCGCACCGAACTCATGGACCCGGACAAGGCCCAGTTCGCGCAAGACACCCCGCTGCGCACCCTGGCCGAGGTGATCGAAGGCGCCGACATCTTCCTGGGCCTGTCTGCCGGTGGCGTGCTCAAGCCGGAGATGGTGGCGAAGATGGCCGCCAAGCCCCTCATCCTGGCGCTGGCCAACCCCACGCCCGAGATCCTGCCGGAAGAGGTCAAGGCCGTGCGCGACGACGCCATCATGGCCACCGGCCGCACCGACTACCCCAACCAGGTCAACAACGTCCTGTGCTTTCCCTACATCTTCCGTGGGGCGCTGGACTGCGGGGCCACCACGATCACCGACGAGATGGAAATCGCCGCGGTGCACGCCATCGCCGAACTCGCCCAGGCCGAGCAAAGCGAGGTGGTGGCTGCCGCCTATGCCGGCGCGACGCTGAGCTTCGGGCCCGAGTACCTGATCCCCAAGCCCTTCGACCCGCGGCTGATGATGCGCATCGCGCCGGCCGTGGCCAAGGCCGCGGCCGACTCCGGCGTGGCCACCCGGCCCATCGCCGACCTCGACGCCTACCGCGAGAAGCTGCAGAGCTTCGTCTATGCCTCGGGCACCACGATGAAGCCCATCTTCAACGTGGCCAAGCGAGCCAAGAACAAGCGCATCGTCTACTGCGAGGGCGAGGAGGAGCGCGTGCTGCGCGCCGTGCAGGTCGTGGTGGACGAGCACCTGGCTCGCCCCACGCTGATCGGCCGCCCCGAGGTGATCAAGCAGCGCATCGAACGCTTCGGCCTGCGGCTGCAGCAAGACCGCGACTACGACGTCGTCAACACCGAATACGACCACCGCTACCGCGACTACTGGCAGACCTACCACCGCATGACCGAACGCAAGGGCGTGACCCAGCAGCTCGCCAAAATCGAGATGCGCCGGCGCCTCACGCTCATCGGCGCGATGCTGCTGCACAAAGGCGAGGTCGACGGCATGCTGTGCGGCACCTGGGGCACCACGGCCATGCACCTGCACTACATCGACCAGGTCATTGGCCGGCGGGCGGGTGTCAAGACCTACGCCTGCATGAACGGCCTGATCCTGCCCGGCCGCCAGGTCTATCTGGTCGACACGCACGTGAACCACGACCCCACGGCCGAGCAGCTCGCCGAGATCACCGTGCTGGCGGCCGAGGAGATGCTGCGCTTTGGCATCCAACCCAAGGCCGCGCTGCTGTCGCACTCCAACTTCGGCTCCAGCAACCAGCCTTCGGCCGTGAAGATGCGCCAGGCCCTGGAGCTCATCCGCACCCAGGCTCCGTGGTTGGAGATCGACGGGGAGATGCACGGCGACGTGGCCCTGGACGCAGCCGCCCGCAAGGCCCTGATGCCCAACAGCACGCTGTCCGGCGAGGCCAATCTGCTGGTGCTGCCCAACATCGATGCGGCCAACATCAGCTACAACCTGCTCAAGACGGCCGCCGGCGGCGGCATCGCCATCGGCCCCGTGCTCCTGGGCGCGGCCCAGCCGGTGCACATCCTCACCCCCTCGGCCACGGTGCGCCGCATCGTGAACATGACCGCGCTGGCGGTGGCCGACGCCAACGCAGGGCGCTGAGGTCCTGGGGCCGTGGGCTTGAACACCCCTGGCCCCCCCGCCGCGGTCCGGCCCGGCGCCCGCCGGACCCGCTGCGGCCGTGACGGCGGGATGAAAACCACGCCGCAAAAAGCTATATCTGTCAGCGTGCGCCCACTTCGATGGGTCTTAAAATCCCCTGACGCTGCTGAAATTTGAGGCACAGCCTTGTGGTTTTGGTGCCGATTCGCTACCATGGCGGCTTCAGGATTCAGGGAAAACCCGTGGCAACCGCTGCAAGGTCACTTCGGTGGCAGTCACTCCGGATGTTAGGAGTCACTACCGCCGCAGTGCTGGCGATGGTCCTGGGTCACAACGATGTCACGGCCCGGGAAGCTGCGCCGGGCCTGAAAGCCGGCGTCGATGTGGTCGCTTTGAGCGACCTGCCCCGTCAAGCCCAGGACACCCACCGGCGCATCCTCGCCGGCGGCCCCTTCCCGTACGACAAGGACGGGACCGTGTTCTTCAACCGCGAGCGGTTGCTGCCGCCCAAGCCGCGCGGCCACTACCGCGAGTACACGGTCAAGACCCCGGGGGTGCGGCATCGCGGGGCGCGGCGCATCGTCTGTGGCGGCGTGCCTCCCACGAAACCTGAGGTCTGTTACTACACCGATGACCACTATGCGAGCTTTCGCCGGATCATCGAATGAAGCGCTTTTGAAGCAACGAGGATCGTGACCATGCTTTTGCAGACCGTCCGTCCGAACATCGTCCAATCCATCCGGGCCTTCCGGGTGGAGGATCTGATGCAGGCCGCCCGAGACACCGGTCAGCACTTTCTGTACGCGAATCTGGCCCAGGCCCAGACGAAGCAGGACGTGCTGGAAGGCATTGCCGAGGCCTTCCTGTTCCCGACGCACTTCGGCAAGAACTTCGATGCGCTGTACGACTGCATGACCGATCTGGTCAACAAGTCGGGCCCGCAGCCGGGCTTCATCGTCGTGCTGGAGCAGATTCCCGACAACCCCCGCTTCGACCGCGAGGCGCGCGAGCAACTGCTCGACGTCTTCCGCGACGCGGCGGACTTCTGGGGCGACCGAAAGGTGCCCTTCAGGTGTTTCTATTCTTTTCTGTAGCCCGCTCCCAGGAAATCGGGTCATGGGAGCGGGCGAACGAGATGGCCCACAGCGAGATCACCGTCAAGCCGGCCGCCAAGGCCTCCAAGACCTCCGGCCCGAGCTTCGGCACCCACATGCCGCTGATGAGCAGCGCCTTCGACACCTCGGCCTGGCTCGCGGCAGCCTGAAGCGGCGCGGCCCACACCAGCAAGCGGCTCCTTGTGAGTCGCTTGTTTTTTTGCGCCTGCTGAGCCGCCCCCCGCCTTGAAGCGCCCGTAACCACCCGCAACCTGCGGCAACTCTTTGTAAAACCCGCGATTGCTGGCTTCCCAAGGCGGCGGGGCCTTGTCCATACTGCGCCGCGCTCTGAGACCGAGCGTTCCATCGTCGAGCGG
>NZ_JBKBVU010000339.1:0-1875 GCF_046289365.1 Caldimonas sp.
CTCACGCACCACATCGGCCCCGGCGGCTCACGTTGGTGGCAAGGCGCCCTGGCCGTGCTGGGCCTGTTGATGCTGCTCAGCTCCTGCGGCGGTGGCGGCGTCGGTGAAGGCGGCACAGGCTCTTTTGCCTCGGGGCCGATTTCGGGCTTCGGCTCGGTGCACGTGGGCGGCATCCGCTTCGACGACAGCAGCATCGAATCGGTGGCCGTGGAGGACGAGGCCAGCCCCGTGCCGCCGTCGGCGCTGCGGCCGGGCATGGTCGTGGCGATCGACGCCGGGGAGATCCGCACCGATGCCGCCGGCGTGCGGCGCGCGGTGGCGCAGCGCATCGTGCTGGCGGGATCGCTGCGCGGGCCGGTGACCGATGTGCAGTGGTCTGAGCGCCAACTGCGCGTGCTGGGGCTGCCGGTGCGCTTCAATGCAGCCACCGTGTTCGACGACCGGTTGCGCGAGCTGATCCGCGAGTCGGGCCGGATCCTCGACCAGGTCGTGGAAGTCTGGGGTTATGTGGACCGCTCCGGCGTCGTGCCGCAGTTCGTTGCCACCTACATGGCGTCGGCGGCCGCAGCCCCCACGTACAAGGCCCGCGGCTTCGTGCGCGAGGTGAACGACGAGCTCGTGCGGCTCGGCGATCAATGGTTCGACTTCTCCGGCGTGAGCGGCCGCCCTGCGGTGGGCGACTTCGTGTGGCTGCGCGTGCCGCCCGGCAGCGGGATGGCGGCATGGCCGGTGCAGGCCTGGGCCACCATCGACCGTTCCGATTTCACCGAAGGCCGCCGGCTGACGATCGAGGGCTTGGTGACGGCGATGGACGATGCGCGCCACTTCCGCGTCGACGGCCTGCCAGTGGTGGCCGAACAGGCCGTCTCCGGCTTGGCCCTGGGCCGCTATGTCGGGGTCGAGGGCACCTGGCGCGCCAGGGCCCTGCGCGCCGACGAGGTCGAGATCAAGGACGATGACGAGCGCCTCAGCGAGTGGGAAGGCACGGTGTCGCAGCTCGATGCAGTGCTGCGTCAGTTCACGCTGAGCACCGACGGGGGCCGCAGCGTCCTCGTCACGTACGACGCGAGCACCGTGTTCGAGGGCGGCAGCGTCGGCGATCTGGGCCCGGGCGACCGCGTGGAGGTCAAGGGCGTGCTGCGTGACGGCGCCCTGCAAGCCCGGGAGATCGAGTTCGACGACTGAATCGCGCCCCACCGCCTGGGGCGGGTGTGGGGCTCAGCCCCTCACCAGGTCGCGGTAGTAGTTGGGCAGCGCAAACAGCGCGCGGTGCACGTCGCCGTTGTAATAGCGCAGCCCGGCGATGCCGCGCTGGGCCAGACGGTGCTCGACCTCGGCCGGCTCCAGCGCCGCCGGATCCAGGGTGTCGGAGGCACAAGCCATGCCCCAGTACGTGCCGTACAGGGGCACATACAGGCCGAAGGGCCGCACGATCGCAAACACGCTTCGCAGCGAGGCGGTGAGCTGGTGCACGCGATCAGGCGTGAAGATCGGCGAGCCGATGTGCAGGGTGACGGCCCCGCCCGGCCGCAGCAACTGCTTCACCCGGGCAAAGAACTCGCGGGTGTAGAGCGGTTGGGCGGGGGTGTCGGGATCGGTGAGATCGAGCACCACGAGGTCGAAGCGCTCGCCGTCGGGGCGCGCGGCCTGCTCGGCCACGAAGGCCGCCCCATCGCCGATGCGCAGCACGAGCCGCGGATCGTCCAGCGCCCCCCGGTGAATGGACGGCAGGTGCTTGCGCGCCATGTCCACCACGTCGCCGTCCAGCTCGGCCAGCACCAGCCGTTCCACGCCGGGGTGCTTGAACATCTCCTCGGCCGAGCCGCCGTCACCACCGCCCACCACCAGCACCGAGCGGGGCTGCGCGTGCGCGAT
>NZ_JBKBVU010000125.1:0-9192 GCF_046289365.1 Caldimonas sp.
CGACACCGCCGAAGCCAAGCTCGCCATCATGGAGGAGTGCGGCTTCAAGGTCACCCGCAACCCCTCCGAGATGGGCAAGCTGCTCAAGTCCATCCTCTAAGCCCGGCCTGGGCTTGCCGCGAAGGCCGCCTTGGGCGGCCTTCCGTCGTTTGTCAGAGGTGGCCTCAGGCCGCCGCTACGTAGTTCCGCGCAGCGCCGGCCCCGACGCCACCTCTACACTCCCGCCAACGGCGCCAACACCCCGGTGTCGGCGCCGCAGCCCATCCAAGAACCCAGGACACCACATCATGGATGCCTTTACGACTCCAGAATTCTGGATCGCTGTCGGTCAGATCATCCTGATCGACATCCTGCTCGGCGGCGACAACGCCGTCGTCATCGCCCTGGCCTGCCGCCGGCTGCCCGCCAAGCAGCGCATGGCCGGCATCCTCTGGGGCACGGCCGGGGCCATCGGCCTGCGGGTGATCTTCATTTTCTTTGCGCTCACGCTGCTGCAGATCCCGTTCATCAAGCTCGTGGGGGCGGCCCTGCTGGTGTGGATCGGTGTCAAGCTCCTGGCCCCCGATGACGAGGGCGACCATGCCAACATCGAGAGCAGCGACCGGCTGTGGGGCGCGATCAAGACCATCATCATGGCCGACCTGGTCATGAGCATCGACAACGTCATCGCCATCGCCGGCGCGGCCGAGAGCGCCGGCGGCAACCACACCATGGGCCTGGTGATCTTTGGCCTGCTGGTGTCCATCCCCATCATCGTCTGGGGCAGCCAGCTCGTCATCAAGCTCATGGACCGTTTCCCCGTCATCATCACCCTGGGCGGCATGCTGCTGGGCTGGATCGCCGGCACCATGGCCCTGGGAGACCCGGCCGTGGCCAACCCCGCGGACTGGACCTGGATGCCCAAGCTCCCGCAGGATGCCGTCGTGAAATACGCGATGGGCATCGCCGGTGCGCTGCTGGTGCTGGCCGTGGGCAAGTGGGTGGCGCGCCAGCGCGCTCAGACCGCCTCCGCGGCCTGAGCGCGGGCGCACACGCAACGACCGGCAACATCTGCAAGCAGTGACGGGGGCCCGATGGGCCCCCGCCTTGTTTTGCGGCAGGCGCTCTGCTAACGTGCGTGAGCCCGGTGTCGCAGCGCAGTCCACGGCCGCCACCGGGCCTTGCCCACCACTCAGCGCCGTCGGGCGCCTACTGCATGGTCCACCACAACGACGCGAGCACGGCACGGATGCCGCACTGCGCCTGCATCCGGCGGGCCGCGCGACCGGGCGCCGGCCGGGGCCAGGCCGCCCCCCGTGTCCAGGGGTGGGGGGCTGCGCAGCTTCGTTACAAATCGCGGCACAATCCGGGCCCAGAACCCGGCAGGTGCGGTGTGTCGCTGCCTGCCGGGGCCCTCGGCGATGCTTAGCCCCCCTTCCGGCACCGTGCAGACGAGCACCATGTCCTTCGAGTTCTTTTGCCTCACCGACCCCGGGCGCGCGCGCGACAACAACGAGGACTCGGTGGCGGTTGACGAGCAGGCGGCCCTGGCCGTGCTGGCCGACGGCATGGGCGGCTACAACGCCGGCGAGATCGCCAGCGGCATGGCCACGGCCTTCATCAAGTCCGAGCTGGGGCGCTGGCTCACCGAGGCCTCGGCCCAGGCCAGCGATGCCGACGTGCGCCGCGCGATGGACATCTGCGTGGAAAACGCCAACCGCGCCATCTACAACGCGGCCAACTCCAACCCGCAGTACGCCGGCATGGGCACCACCCTGGTGGTGTGCGTGCTGCGCGAGGGGCGCTTGCTCGTGGGCCATATCGGCGACTCGCGGGCCTACCGATGGCGCGCCGGCAAACTCGCGCAGATCACCAAGGACCACTCCCTGCTGCAAGAGCAGCTCGATGCCGGCCTGATCACCCCCGAGCAGGCCGCCTATTCGTCCAACAAGAACCTCGTGACCCGGGCCGTGGGCGTGGAAGACAGCGTGCTGCTGGAAACCCACCTGCACGACCTGCAGCCCGGCGACCTCATCCTGCTGTGTTCCGACGGGCTGTCGGACATGATCAGCGACGACGAGATTGCCGCAGTGTTGCAGTCCACCAACGACTTGCCCGAAGCCGGCGCCGCCTTGGTGGCGGCTGCCAATGCCGCGGGTGGAAGGGATAACATAGCCGTCATTCTGGTGCGCGCCGTGGGCGCACCCGCCGCGGCGGGGCGTTCGTGGTGGCCCTTCCGGCGTTGACGTGTGCGGCCCATCCTCAAAGAGACTACCTGACTAGAGGTCAAGCATGGCGAAACTCGTGGTGTCACTCGATGGCGTGGTGATCAAAGAAGTCCAGCTCACCAAGGACAAGACCACCCTCGGGCGCCGGCCCTACAACGACATCGTCATCGACAACCTGGCTGTCAGCGGCGAGCACGCGGTGCTGCAGATGGTGGGGGCCGATGTCTTCATCGAAGACCTCAACAGCACCAACGGCACCTACGTCAACGGCAAGGCCATCAAAAAGCAGCTCCTGTCGAACAACGACACCGTCGAGATCGGCAAGTACAAGATCAAGTACCTCACCGAAGACGCGCCCGACTACGAAAAGACCATGGTCATGAAGCCGGGCGGCTTCTCCGCCGGCGCCCCCCTGGGCGGCACGACCCCGATCTCGCCGCTGGCCGGCGGCGCGGCCTCGGGCTTCGGCGGGCTGGGGGCCCCCTCGGGCTTCGGCGGCCTGGGCGCCGCGGTCCCCACCGCCACGATCAAGGTGCTCAACGGCGCGGCGGCGGGCCGGGAGGTCAGCCTCACCAAGGTGGTCACCACCGTCGGCAAGCCCGGCGTCCAGGTGGCCTCGATCACCAAGCGACCCGGCGGCTACGTCTTCGCCCATGTCGAAGGCGCGATGAAGCCCACCGTCAATGGCGCAGCCGTCGGCAACGACCCTGTGCACCTGAAGAACGGCGACATCATCGAACTGGCCGGCACCCAGATGCAGTTCGTGCAGAGCTGAGTCTGCGCCGCCGACGAAGCCGGGCGCGGCGTGAACAAGCTCACGCCGGCCGCGCGAAACGCGCAGACCCAACCCCCTTTCGAGGGTGGTTTGTTGGCACACTGCCGAGCCAATCTGCGGCACAGTGAGCCTGTGTGCCGCACGGCCACCGACACCCGCCACGCCCGTCCACCATGAAGATCCGCGTCCTGGGCTGCTCTGGCGCGATCGCCGCCGGTTGCAAGACCACGGCCTTCCTGCTCGATGACGACCTGCTCGTCGATGCGGGCACCGGCGTGGGTGACCTGACCCTGGACGAACTGGCCTGCATCGACCACATCCTGGTCAGCCACTCCCACCTGGACCACATCGTGTCCATCCCGCTCCTGGCCGACAGTGTCATCGGCCGGCGCCACCGGCCCGTCACCGTCCATGCGCTGCCGGCCACGATCGAGGCGATGCGCCGCCACGTGCTCAACGACGTGATCTGGCCCGACTTCAGCCGCCTGCCCTCGGTCGAGGCCCCGGTGCTGCGCTTTGCGCCGCTGGCCGTGGGTCAGCGCCTGAGGCTGGGCGACAAGACGGTCGAGGTGCTGCCGGCCGAGCACACCGTGCCGGCCGTGGGCTATGCCGTGTGCGGCGGCACGCCCACGCCCGACACCCCCTGGTGGGTCTACACCGGCGACACCGGCCCCAACCCTGCGCTGTGGCCCCGGGTGGCCGCTCGCCGCATCGGCATGCTCGTGATCGAGACGGCCTTCAGCGACCATGAGCGCGAGCTGGCCGCGCTGAGCCAGCACCATTGCCCCAGCAGCCTGCGGCGCGAGCTCGACCGCGCGCCGCCAAACCTGCCCGTCTACCTCACCCACGCCAAGCCGGGGGAAATGTCTTGCATTGCCGAGCAGGTGCGCGCCCTGGAGACAGGCCAGCGCATCGCCCATTTGGAGGCGGGGCAGGTGTTCGAGGTGTGAGGAACGCAAACCGCCCAGTGTCTCAGCGGAACCCCAGCACCCCGTTTTCGACGCTGCAAAACGCCACCCCGTCTTCCTCACCGCCCAGCAAACCGTTCGTCGCATCGAGGTACAGCGTCGTTCGGCCGGGAACCACCAGCGGCGCGGACAGCTCCAGGGTCTGATTGGCACTGGGCCCGTTGGGCCGGCTCGTGGCGGCATCGACATCGGTGGCGGCGAAGAAATACACCCGGTCCGTCACCGGCGCGGCCCGCGACCCCCGGGCGCTGATGGGGGCTCCCTCGGGCGTGCGGTAATCCGCATCCGGCGCCCGGTACAAGTCCGTCACCGCGTCGGCGTCGCTGCGACAGGATCCGGGAAACGCCGCGGCGGCCACCGCGTCGGGACGCACGACCAAGCGGTCGTCGGCTTCGAACACGATGCAACGATAACTGCCCGCAGGCGGGTCGCCCGCAAACAGCGTGGGGGAGGCCACGAAATCGAACTCCCGCCCACCCTCGTAGCGTTGCACCAGCGTGTAGGGTCCGGAGCAATCGGCCTGGGGGCTGATCCACAAGGCGTACAGGCGCAGGCGCATCGACAGGGGCGAGCCCGTCGGCGTCGTGGCCTGCGCCACCGCGCCACCCATGGGCAGCCAAGCCCACCAGCGCATCCACCACGCCGGCGAAGCCACCGTGCCGGTGCGCGAGGACGACCCCCGCACCACCAGATCCGGCTCGTCCGAGCCCGACCCCCCGCCACAACCGGCCAGTGACAGGACTGCTGCCGCCGCGCAAACGGTCCATTGGATCCACCCGAGTGCGTCGACCATTGCCGTCTCCTTCAGGATGCCAAGCACCTGTGCGTCGATGCTAGGAGACTTCGTGCCCCAGGCGCAGGCCCCAAAAAGGGTCCCTCTCCTGCAGACACGGCGCCGTCGCAGGCCAAGGCCTCAGCTCCTCGGGATGAATGCGCACATAGTCCAGCAAATGACGACGTTTCTCCAGGCCACGGCACGCCCGCACCGTCGCCCTCGTCGAGGACAGACCCAGCATCGCCCAGGCCCCGGGGTCGTCATCCACCAGCGCGTAGATCGCTCGCCAGCGCTTGTGCACCGTGTGCCGGCTCAGCCCCAAGTGCTGCGCCACCTGAGCATCGTCCAGCCCGGCCAGCGCCAACTCCAACAGGGCTTGTTGCGCAGGCGTGAATCCCCAGCGTCGCGGTTGATAGCGGAACAAGCCGTAAAGCGCGTGATACGGCGCGTCGGCCAGATGATGGTCGGCCAAGTACAACACTTCGGTGGCCGCCGTGCGGGGCAGGGGGGCGCGGCGGCAGCCCATTGCCAGCATCGAGGCGCGGTAGGCCCGCGCCTGCGGGTGGTGGGCCGCCACCTCGCCGATCAAATAGCGCAGGCCATAGCCGGCGTGGGCCTGCACGAAAGCGGCTTGCGCCACGGCATTGACCACATCCATCGCAGCGCCGGCCTCATCGTCCAGGCCAAACCCCAGCACGAACATGCACATCGCGTGCTCGCCCAGGGCCCGTGCTTGCGCGCGGCGATCCAGAGTGAGCCGCAAGGGGTCGTCGAGCAGCGCCTCCACCAGCGGCGACACCGCCCCTGCGCATGCGCGTTGCGCCCAGTCCAGGGGCACCGGCACGCTCAACCCACAGCCGCGCAAGCGACCCACCGGCGCCGTGCCCACGACCTCCTCGAAAACGCGCGCCACCAGCCGCCCGTCCCGCAGCCATTGGCGCAGCAGAGATGCTTGCAGCAAGCCGGGGTGCACGCCGCCTGCGCGCAGCAGCTGCACGCAACGATCCACATCGCGCGGGTGCATGGGGCGGGCGAAAACCAGGCTCATGCAGCGTTGCTCCTGCCATCGAGGCCAGCGCCATTATCGGCGTGCGCCCTCACGGTGAGGACTCCGCGGCGCCTAGCAGAAGTTGCAAAGCCGCGCTGCCCTTGCGTCCACTGCAAAGCGGCGGCGCCGACGCTACCCTTGGCGGCCATGAACACCTTGTACGACCCCCTGAAGGCCGGCGACCTGCTTCTCGCCAATCGCATCGTGATGGCCCCGCTCACGCGCAACCGTGCCCCGCGCGGCGTGCCGCACGAACTGCACGCCACCTACTACACCCAGCGCGCCAGCGCCGGATTGATCGTCTCCGAAGGCACCGCCATCAGCCCCATGGGCCAGGGCTATGCCGACGTGCCCGGCCTGTACACGCCCGAGCAACTCGCCGGCTGGCGGCGCGTGACCGACAGTGTGCATGCCGCCGGCGGGCGCATCGTGGCCCAGATCTGGCACGTGGGCCGCGTCTCGCACACCTCGCTGCTGCCCGGGGGCCAGGCCCCGGTGGCCCCGTCGGCGCTGCCGGCCAAGACCCGCACCTACCTCATCGGCCCCGACGGCCAGGGCGGCTTCGAGCCGGTGTCCGCCCCGCGCGCGCTGGACGCGTCCGAACTGCCCGCCCTCGTGGCCGACTACGCCCGCGCGGCCCGTGCGGCGGTCGAAGAGGCCGGGTTTGACGGGGTGGAGATCCACGCCGCCAACGGCTACCTGCTCGACCAGTTCCTCAAGACCGGCAGCAACCAACGCACCGATGCCTACGGCGGCTCCATCGAGAACCGTGCCCGATTGCTGCTCGAAGTGACGCGCGCCGTGGCCGGCGCCATCGGCGGTGGGCGCACCGGCATCCGCCTGTCGCCCATCACCCCGGCCAACGACATCGTCGATGCCGAGCCCCAGCCGCTGTTCGAACACGTGGTGCGCGAGCTCGCGCCCCTGGGCCTGGCCTTCATCCACGTGATCGAAGGCGCCACCGGCGGCCCCCGAGAACTGCCCGACCGCCCCTTCGATTTCGAGGCCCTGCGCCACGCGTACCGCCACGCCGGCGGCACCGGTGCCTGGATCGTCAACAACGGCTACGACAAAGCCCTGGCCGAAGCCGCCGTGGCCGAAGGCCGGGCCGACGCCGTGGACCTCGGCCGGCTTTTCCCCCACAACCCCAAACTCATGCGTCACCTGCGCGAAGGGGCGCCGCTCACCAACTGGGACGTGAAGACTTTCTATGGGGGCGGGGCGCAGGGCTACATCGACTACCCGGCGCTGGCCTGACCATTTTTGTCAGCATGGTCCCTCCAAGCTGACGCTTCCAGTCCCCCAAAAGAGCACGGCCGGTCTGCAAATGCCGATTCCATCACGATCCGTGCCGGCCCGAACCGCTGGCACGGCCCCTGCATGGAAGTGGGCGCACAACCCCCAACCTCTTTGGAGAGACTGTATGAAGCAACTGCACATGATGAAGCGTTCGGCCCAGAAGGGCTTCACGCTGATCGAACTGATGATCGTCGTGGCGATCATCGGTATCCTGGCGGCCATTGCGCTGCCGGCGTATCAGGATTACGTGGCACGCAGTCAAGTGGCCGCTGGTTTGTCGGAAATTTCCGGGGGCAAAACCAATTATGAAGTCGCAATCAACGAAGGTCGTCCCAACGATTTCTTCTCTCGCGACAACATGGGGCTGTCTGAAACCACGGAGCGGTGCACGATCGCAGTCAATGCGCCTACCAGTGGCGCTGCTGCCAACGCTTTGACCTGCACCCTGCGTAACTCGAATCCCCGAGTCAATGGAGCTGTGGTTCGCCTGGGGCGTGACGCCAACGGAGTGTGGTCGTGCACTGTGGCCAGCCGTCCCACTGGCTGGAAAGACAGCTACTATCCTGCTGGATGTACTGCTGCCTCGTAATGCCTCAAAGCACCTAAATTTTGTCTGAAAGAAGGAGGGGGACCCGTTCCCCCTCTTTTGCTTTTATGCGCAGTGTGGGCGTGATCCTCGCGCGTAGGTGACCTGCCCCCCCCGGCGGATTCAAAACTTTTGTCCTGTCATAGCCGCTGAGAGAACCCGGGGCCAGATCGCAACTGCCACCCCACGCAAAGCTGCTACGCTTGCGCAGTGCCTGCCGAGTACCTTGCCCTTGACCCACCCCCGCCACCCCGCTGACCCGTCGCGCTTGGCTGCGCTGGCGCGGTATGGCGTGCTGGACACGCCGCCGGAGCCCGACTTCGATGATCTGGCGCGGGTGGCGGCCTATGTGTGCGGCACACCGATCGCGCTGGTGAGCCTGGTGGACCGCGACCGGCAGTGGTTCAAGGCCGAGGTGGGGCTGGGCCTGCGCGAGACGCCGCTGTCGCAGTCCATCTGCCGCCATGCGATGCTCGAGCCGGGCCTGTTCGTCGTGCCCGATGCCCTGCAGGATGAGCGTTTCGCCACCAACCCGCTCGTGACGGGGCCGCCGCCGCTGCGCTTTTATGCCGGCGCTGTGCTGGAGACCGAGGAGGGGCTGCCGCTGGGCACGCTGTGTGTGCTGGACCACCGGCCGCGCACTTTGGATGCGGCCCAACAGGATGCCCTGCGCGCACTGGCCCGCCAGGTCATGACGGTGCTGGAGCTGCGCCGCCTGACGGCGCGGCAATCTCAGATGCTGGAGGAACTGCGTCGCACGCAAGAACAGCTCAAGGTGCTGGCCGCCACCGACGCCCTCACCGGACTGGCCAACCGCCGGGCCTTCCGCGACCGCCTGAAACAGGAGCAGGCCCTGATCGATCGCAAGGGTCTGCCGGCCAGCCTGCTGATGATGGACCTGGACCACTTCAAGCGCATCAACGACACCTACGGCCACCCCGCAGGCGACGAGGTGCTGCGGCACTTCGCCCGGCTGTGTGGGCAGGTGTTCCGTGCCTCCGACCTGGTGGCACGCTGGGGCGGAGAGGAGTTCATTGCACTGCTGCCGCGCACCACACTGCGCGAGGCCCTGTGCGTGGCCGAGCGCCTGCGTTTGGCCCTGGCAGCCCAGCCGGTGGCCGTGGAAGGCGGTGGCGCGATTCCGGTGACCACGAGCATCGGCGCGATCGAGATGGCCCCGCTGCAGCCCGTGGGCCGGACGCTGCGTGAGCTCGACCGGCGGCTCTATGCCGCCAAGGCTGCCGGCCGCAACGCCGTGGTCGCAGACACCGGGGCCGGGCCTTCAAGCGGCGCTTGAGGCCCGGATTTCGCGGGCGGGGACGCTACAGTCGCGCCCATGTCCCCTTCCGACTGACACCTTGCGGTGACCCCGTTCCTTGCTCTCCTGCTGGTGCCCGGCTGGGCCATCGCTTGGACCCAGCCCCCGTTTTCGTCGTTCTACAACGTCGTGCTCGCCCTCGCGGGCTGGGGCGCGGTGCTGGGCTTGGGGGCGTGGCGGATGGGCCGTGATGGCCAGGCGGTGCCCCGCGCGGCC
>NZ_JBKBVU010000126.1:0-9131 GCF_046289365.1 Caldimonas sp.
ACGCTGCGGATGCCGGCCAGGGTTAGCCCCGTATGGGGATCCACCTGGGGCACGAGGATGGCGTAGTCGCGGCCGGTGTAGTGGGGCGGCAGCAGCGTGGCGATGCCCGACTCGTCCTGCGGGATGTATTGCGGCCCGAAATCGAGGAGCTTGAAGCCGTTGTGGCGGGCCAGGTACTTGAACTCGGGAATCGGAGTGGGGGTGCCACCGACCGGCCAGCTCACGCCGCGCATCGTCGGGAAGACGAGTTGATGAGGCCGCACGAGTGTGCCGTTGTCGATGCGCGGCACCTGGTGGTCGGGCGGGGCCACGTCGCGTACTACCCAGTCTTCCAGGGCGATGAACAGGGCGCGGAAGGTGTCGTTGAATTCCACCACCGTGCCGCGCGGGTAGACCGTGGTGGACGGCGACCAGCTGATGCTGCCCACGCCTCCGGTGCCGCCGTGCTGGGTGCTGGCGTAGTAGTAGATGCGGGCGTTCTCGGGTTGCACGAGGTCGCGGAAACCGAAGGCATCGGTGAGCACCGGCGAGCCCTGCAGCTGCCAGAATTCCGTGCCCGACAGACCCAGGAAGAACTTCGGGCAGGTGTTGCTGGCGCTGCAGCGGCGCATCACACCCCCGCTGCGGCCCGACACATCGTCGAAGTAGTCGGCAGCGAGCGCCCGGGGGGCCGTTTGGCCGAAGGCCGTGTGGTCGGTGCGCACGCCGCCGCCGCCGCCCGGTACGGCGAAGCGGGTGTTGATGTTGGTTTGGCGGGCTGCTACATGTGCGAAAAGGCCGTCGCAAACGCGCTGGCCATTGCGCCCTTCGTTGAAGCCCAGGTGCAGGAAGGTCTTCATCGCATTGCCCGACTGCGAGGTGCCCTGGCACAGCGTGTGCGTGATGGCACCGGCCAGCGGGTTGGGCTTGCCATCGGCATCAGCTGCCGCACTGCGGAAGAATTCGAGCGTGTCGCGCAGTGCGGCCAGGCCGACGCCCATCACCTTGGGATCGCGGGCCACATACACCAGTTCATACAGGTAGTTCGGATCGAAACCGTCCTTCAGGCAGACGCGGGTCTCGTCGGGTGTGCCCGGAAAGGGGTTGTCAGTGGTGTTGCAGTTGGCGAACTTCCAGTCTGCGGCCGGGATGGGAATACGCGGATCGGTTTCCTTGACGCGCTTGGTTAGCGAGTAGCCGGGCAGGGTGTTGTCGAGGCTGGCCGGCGCGTAGGGGATCATCGTGCCATTGAACACACCCCCGGGCAGCGACATGACCGGCGTGGCGGTGTTGGGCACGAGTTCGCTGCGGTAGGGGCCAGTGATCGAGCTGCCGTCGGCGTTGCGGGCCACCGGCACCTGCACAGTGAGCCGGTTGGGGGTGCTCTTGGGCACGTCGCCCTGCCAGGCCGAATACAGCATCACGTAGCCGCGCTCGAAGTACACGGCGTCGCTGGGGGCGGTGGTGAGGTTGGGCTCGGTCAGGATGTTGCCGCGGTTGGGCGCGTCATAGCGCAACACGCCCCCGGCGCGGCTCATGTCCTTGGGCTTGAGCATCATGAAGTCGGCGGCGTACTCGACCATGCCGCGCGCATTCACGGGGGCCAACGCAAGGTCCTGAATGATGGCGTTGCGTGGGTCGCGTGGGTCCACTTCGCCGTGGATCGTGCCTCGCACGCGTTCGTACTCGCCCACGCTGCCGAAGCTGCCGGGATAGTCCTCGGTGCTGGTGATGCTCAGCCGCAGCTCTGGTGTTGCCGCAGGGGGCGGCGGGGGGTTGTTGCTGCTGCCGCCACCGCAGGCGGCGGCCAGGATGGCTGCAAAGGGCAGGGCCCATGCCAACTGTCGTGTCATGTCTGTCTCCTGGGTGTGAGGGGCAGCGGCCTGTCTTGCGCCAGGCAAAGCGCTGCCTCAGGGGCGGTGGTTCCGCCTCTGTACGGGCCGATGAAGGGTTGCGTCAGCCCGCGCTGCGGGCCGAAGCGGTCAAGGCCTCACTCGGGCTCGATCCCGGCGGCCTTGATGATCTGGCCCCACTTGCGCGTCTCGGCGGCCTGGAACTGGGCCAGGCCATCGGGCGTGGTGGTGAAGGCCTCGGAGCCGCTGGCCTCGAAGAAGGCCTTGGCACCGGCGCTGGCGGTGGCGCGGGTGAGCAGCTCGTTGAGCTTCTGGATCACAGGGGCGGGGGTGCCGGCCGGCACGTAGGCGGCGAACCAGTAGCCCATTTCATAGCCGGGCACGCCGGCTTCGGCGATGGTGGGCACCTGGGGTAGCAGCGGCGAGCGCTTGGCAGAGGTCACGCCCAGCGCGCGCAGCTTGTCGGACTGGATCTGCGGCACGCCGGTGGACATGTCGGCGAACATCAGGTCGATCTGCCCGCCCAGCAGGTCGGTGATGGCGTTGGGGTTGCTCTTGTAGGGCACGTGCAGGATTTGCACCTTGGCCATCTGCTGGAACAGCTCACCGGCGATGCGGCTGGACGAGCTGCCGCTGCCGAAGCTGAGCTTGCCGGGGTTCTTGCGGGCATGCTCGATCACGTCGGAGACGGTCTTGAAGGGCGACGAGGGGTTGACCACCATCACCTGGCCGCCCTTGCCCAGGGCGGTGACGGGCGCGAAATCCTTCACCGGGTCGTAGCTGAGCTTCTTGTAGAGGTGCTGGTTGGCCGCGTGCGTGGTGTTGGTGGTGATGAGCACGGTGTAGCTGTCGGCCGGCGCGCGCGCGGCGGCCTGTGCGGCCAGCATGCCGCTGGCGCCGGCGCGGTTTTCGACCACCACGGTCTGCTTCGTGTCGGCCGTGAGCGACTGGCCTAGCGCACGCGCCAGCTGGTCGGTGGCGCTGCCGGCGGCGAAGGGCACGATGAAGGTCACGGGCCGGTCCGGGAAGGCCAGCGCGGCGGTGCCGGCCAGGCCCAGCGCCAGCAGGGCGGCGGTGGCGATGCATCGGCGGCGGGAAAGTCGGGTCATGGTCTTGTCTCCTGTGTGGTTGGGGTGAAGCATCAGGGCGCCGAGGGGGCGGGCCCTGCAAGGTGGGGCAGCAACTCGACCGGCACGTTCACCGGCAGGTCCAGCAGCCAGAAGGCCAGGGCCTTGCCGTGGGTGTCGAGGTTGAGCGCGTGGTTGACGCCGCCGTCGAGCACGTGGTCGAGTACGAAGTTCATGGCCTGCAGCTCGGGCAGCAGGTAGCGTTTCACGCTGCTGGGGCGGCGGTGAGCGAAACGTTCGGCCACGGCGGCTTCGGTGAGCTGCTCGACGAGCACCGGCCACAGCGCGGGACTCCACGCGATCACGCTGATGTTGGAGCGGTCGCCCTTGTCGCCGGTGCGGCCGTGGGCCAGCCGGTAGAGCGGCACCTGAGCGGTGTCTTTCATGCGGCACCTCCTTCATCGACCATCACGAAGCGCGCCGGCACGGCCTCGCGCGGCACCAGGCAGGAGGCCGTGCCCAGGCGCGGGCGCAGCGAGGTGCGCACGCCCCCGCCACCCGCCGGGCCACAGGTGTACAGCGCCGTCACTTCGCGGGTGAGGGCTTCGGCCGCATCGCGGTCGGCATGGTTGAGTGCCACGCGCAGCCGCACGTCGCGGGCCTCGCCGGGGGGCTGCGCTTCGAGCCAGCGCCCGGCGTCGTCGGCAAAGAGGCTGGCCACGCCGATGAGGTCGAAACGCAACGGGCCCAGGCCGGCCAGGCGCTGGCGCAGCACGTCAGCCGCCAGCCGGGCGCGTGCCTCCGCGCGCGGGCCGGCGTACGAGATCTCGCCTTCGGCCAGCCAGCCGTTCTCGAAGCATGCGTTCACCTTCAGGTGTGTGGGCCGCGCATGGCCGCGCACCCCGGTGAGCCGTACGCGGTCGGGCCCGAGGCTGTCCACACGCGCATGGGTCAGGTCGGCCACCACGTCGGGTGTGAGATAGGCCGCCGGGTCGTGCACCTCGTAGAGCAGCTGCTCCTTCACCGTGCGTTCGTCCACGCAGCCGCCCGTGCCCGCGGGCTTGGTGATGACGCAGTCCCCATTGGCGTCGATTTCGGCGATGGGGTAGCCCACCTGGGCCAGGTCGGGCACGTCTTTGTAGCCGGGGTCGGCGAAGTAGCCGCCGGTCACCTGCGCTCCACATTCCAGCAGGTGGCCGGCCATGGTGGCGCGGGCGATGCGGTCCCAGTCGTCCAGGGCCCAACCAAAGTGGGCCAGCACCGGGCCCACGGTGAGGGAGGGGTCGGCCACGCGGCCGGCCACGACGATCTCGGCCCCGGCGCGCAGGGCATCGGCGATGGCCTCGGCGCCCAGGTAGGCATTGGCACTCACCAACGGTGCTTGTGGTGCGGCCTCGCCCAGCGAGCGCATCAGCAAGGGAAGATGGGCGGGGTCGCTGAGATCGTCACCTTCGATCACCGCGATGCGCGGTACGCGCAGCCCCAGTGTCCGTGCCAGGGCCTGGATGCGGCGGGCCGCTCCCAACGGGTGGGCCGCCCCGAAGTTGCTCACGATGCGGATGCCCGCTTCCAGGCAGGTGCCGAGCACCGGGCGCAGCATCAGGTCCAGCAGGGGCTCGTAGCCGGCGTCCGGGTCCTGGCGGCGCGCCAGCTGGGCCAGGGCCAGGGTGCGTTCGGCCAGGGTCTCGAAGATCAGCACGCCCGGGCCACCGCTGGCCGCCAGGGCCTGCACGACCGGGCCGGCGGCATCGACACGGTCGCCGGAGAAGCCGGCAGCGGAGCCAACGCGCAGCAGGGGCGGGTGAGAGGAAGCCATGGCGCCCACTCTAGGCCGTGGCTTTTGATCTGTGAATTAGAAAATTGGGATAGATTAAATCGTTATGCAAATGAATTTGTCCACCCGCCAGCTGCGCGCCTTCGTCGCCTTGGCCGAAGAGCGCAGCTTCACCCGGGCCGCCGCGCAGGTGCATCTGTCGCAACCTGCCTTCAGTGCGCTGATCCGCTCGCTGGAGGACGAGGTGGGCACGAGGTTGTTCGACCGCACCACGCGCAGCGTGGAACTCACCGCCGAAGGGGTGGTGTTCGAATCCGCGGCGCGGCGGCTGCTGCGCGAGGCCCAGGAGGCCCTGGCCGACATGCGTGAGCTGGCCGCCAGGCGCCGCGGGCGCGTGTCGCTGGCCGTGCTGCCTGCGCTGGCGGCGGGCTGGCTGCCCGGCGTGCTGGCACGCTTTCGTGCCGACTACCCCGGCATTGAACTCGACGTGGCCGATGTGCTGTCGGAGGACTGCATCGAGCGCTTGCGCGTGGGCCGCGCTGATCTTGCGCTGGCGGCCACCCGCGTGGACACCCCCGAGCTGCGCACCGAGCCCTTCTGCAGCGATGGCTTCCATCTGGTGTGCCGGCGCGACCACCCCCTGGCCACCAAGCCGGCGCTGCGCCTGTCCGACCTGGCCGCCCACCCCATGATCCAGCTCGCCCGCAACAGCAGCGTGCGCCAGTACGTGGAGGCAGCCGTCTACCCGCAGCAGTTGCAGACGGTGATGGAGCTCGACCAGCTCAGCACCGTGGCCGGCATGGTGCGCGCGGGCCTCGGCATCAGCCTCGTGCCCGCGCTCACGCTGTTCCACTTCGAACACCCTGAACTCGTGACACGCCCCTTGCCTGCGCGTGGCCTGAAGCGCCAGATCTTCCTCGTGCGCCGCCGCGACCGCGGGCTGTCCGTGGCGGCGCAGGCCATGTATGAGCATCTGATGGCATCGCGCCCAGACGCCTCAGCCCACCTCCCTAAAATCCCCGCACCTCATCGGGAGTCGATATGAGCATCAAGAGTGACAAGTGGATCCGCCGCATGGCCGAAGAGCACGGGATGATCGAGCCGTTCGAGCCGGCCCAGGTGCGCCAGGCCACCGACGGGCGGCGCATCGTCAGCTACGGCACCAGCAGCTACGGCTACGACATCCGCTGTGCGCCCGAGTTCAAGATCTTCACCAATGTGCACAGCACCGTGGTGGATCCGAAGAACTTCGACGAGAAGAGCTTCGTCGACTTCCATGGCGATGTGTGCATCATCCCGCCCAACAGCTTTGCGCTGGCGCGCACCGTCGAGTACTTTCGCATCCCGCGCAACGTGCTGACGATCTGCCTGGGCAAAAGCACTTATGCGCGTTGCGGCATCATCGTCAATGTCACGCCCTTCGAGCCCGAGTGGGAGGGTTATGTGACGCTCGAGTTCAGCAACACCACGCCGCTGCCGGCCAAGATCTATGCCGGCGAGGGCTGCGCGCAGGTGCTCTTCTTCGAAAGCGACGAGGTCTGCGAGACCAGCTACAAGGACCGCGGTGGCAAGTACCAGGGCCAGACGGGCGTGACGCTGCCCAAGACGTGAAGCGGGGAGTTTGGCCGCCTTTTCGGCGCTTTGGGTCTGTGCGGTCGGCCCTACAGTGCGGGCATGTCCCATCCATCGGCACTTGGGTGCCGGCTAAGGGAGCACCATGCCATGTACCTGCCCCTGCCCGAAGTCGTCGAACACTACGAGGAACTGCCCACCGAGTTCCGCACCACGGCTTTCGAGGTGCTCAAGGGCTTCGAAGGCTCGCCCGACGAGCTGCGCGAGGCCCTTGTGCGCCCGCTCACACCCCAGGCCCAGGCGGGCGTCGCGGCCCACGATCTGCTGGACCTGGCCCGCTTCAAGGCCTTGATGGCCGAGGCAGGGCACGAGGTGTCGACCGCGCGCATGCTCTTCGATCGGCGCTATGCCGCGCAGTGCCTGGCCCGCGGGCTGCGCTCGGGCCACCCCGAGCTGCGCGCACGGGCCGACGCCTTGTTCGCACGCTACGCCTTCGATTCTCCCGCCACCCCGCACTGAGGGGGCTGGCGCACCCTGGCGCCTGGTCCGGCGCAGCGCTACCATGGGTCCACAAGAAGAGCCGTGCAGGGGGAACGATGCCCAGAGGGAAACCCAGGATGCTCAGGCCCAGCGCGCGAGGTGCGGTGCGATGAGAGGCACGGTACGCCCCAACGCCCTCGTGGCGGTCTATTTCGACACCCTCAGCCCCGAGCAGCGTGAGACGGCCCAGGCCTTGCAGCGCGCCGTGCTCGAGGCCGCTCCCGAGCTGTCCCAATCGGTGAAGTGGGGCAATCTGGTCTTCATGGCTGAGCGGCACAACCTGCTGGCCATCGTGGCGCACAAGGGCCACGTCAACCTCCAGTTCTTCAACGGGGCGGCGCTGGCCGCGCAGTTCCCACAGCTCGAGGGCACGGGCAAGAGCTTGCGGCATCTGAAGTGCCGCCACCGCCAGCCGGTGGACACGGCCCTGGTGCACGCGCTCGTGCGTGCGGCGGTGCACGACGTCGAGACCCGCTGAGCGCTTCGGCCTTCGTGCACTTTCAACCCGTGATGCAGGGGTTGACCGGGGCGCGTGAGCGACCACACCTCAGCGTGCGACGGGATACGTGCCGGGCCACAGGATGCTGCGGTCCACGGTGCGGATGTCGGTGCGTCCGCAAAACGCCATGGTCAGGTCCAGCTCCTTTGCGATGATCTCCAAGCAGCGGGTGACCCCGGCCTCACCCATCGCGCCCAGGCCGTAGAGGAAGGCCCGCCCGATCAGCGTACCCCGCGCGCCCAGCGCAATGGCCTTGAGCACGTCCTGTCCGCTGCGGATACCGCCGTCGAGCCACACCTCGATGCGATCCCCCACGGCCTGCACGATCGGCGGCAGCGCCTCGATGGACGACGGCGCCCCGTCGAGCTGGCGCCCGCCGTGGTTCGACACGATCAGCGCATCGGCCCCACTGTCGGCGGCCAGGCGGGCGTCCTCCTCGTCGAGGATGCCCTTGAGGATGAGCTTGCCGCCCCAGCGCTTCTTGATCCACTCCACGTCGCCCCAGTTGAGCTTGGGGTCGAACTGCTCGGTCGTCCATGACGACAGCGACGACAGATCGCCCACCCCCTTGGCATGGCCCACGATGTTGCCGAAGGTGCGGCGCTTGGTGCCCAGCATCCCCAAGCACCAGCGCGGCTTGGTGGCCAGATTCAGGAGATTGCGCAGCGTGGGCTTGGGTGGAGCCGACAGGCCGTTCTTGATGTCCTTGTGGCGCTGGCCCAGGATCTGCAGATCGAGCGTGAGCATCAGGGCCGAGCAGTTCGCGGCCTTGGCGCGGTCGATCAGCCGCTCGATGAAGTCGCGGTCGCGCATCACGTAGAGCTGGAACCAAAACGGGTGGCGCCCGGTGGCCTGCGCCACGTCCTCGATCGAGCAGATGCTCATGGTGGACAGCGTGAACGGCACGCCAAAGGCCTTGGCCGCACGCGCGGCCAGGATTTCGCCGTCGGCGTGCTGCATGCCGGTCAGCCCCGTGGGCGCCAGGGCCACCGGCATCGCCACGTCCTGGCCGATCATCTGTGTGCGGATGCTGCGGCCTTCCATGTTCACTGCCACGCGCTGGCGCAGCTTGATGCGCTGAAAGTCGGTCTCGTTGGCGCGGTAGGTACTTTCCGTCCACGAGCCGGAATCGGCGTAGTCGTAGAACATGCGCGGCACGCGCTTTTCGGCCAGCACGCGCAGGTCTTCGATGTGGGTGATGGTGGGCATGCGGTCTCCTTCTTCCGGGCGACCGATGCTAAGGCCCGCCGGCCGTTCCTGTCGCGGAAATTCCTTCAGGGCTTGCCCGAAGGATGTTCGGCCAGCGCCAGCAGCGCCGCCGCCTCCTGCGCGACCTGCGCGCACACCGAGCGCAGCCACTGCGCAAACTCGGCGGGGGCCCCGCTGCGGGCGTGCGGCATCAGGTAGTAATGGTGGGCCGGCCGCGCCGTGAGCGGGAGCAGCGGCACCAGCGCCCCCGAGGCCAGCCAGTGGCGCGCCAGGCTCGGCCGGCCCAGGGCGATGCCTTGGCCGCTCACGGCCGCCTCCAGCAGCAGGCCCAAGTCCACGAGCTTGGGGCCCTGCGCCGGCTCGGGCGCAGCCAGAGCGGCCGCGGCAAACCACGGCGCCCAAGGCTCCAGCGGCGTGCGCAGCAGCGGCGCGCCCAGCAGGTCGGCCGGCGTGCGCAGCGGCGGCAGACGTTGCAGCAGCGCCGGGGCGGCCATCGGCGTGACCACATCGTCCATCAACACGGTGCCGCCGGCGGCGGCCGCGTCGCCATGGCGCACCTGCACATCGGCCTCCATCGTGCCGGTGTCGAGGTAAGGAATGGACAGCACCACCTCCAGCTCCACCTCGGGGTGGGCCAC
>NZ_JBKBVU010000127.1:0-9065 GCF_046289365.1 Caldimonas sp.
GCGGCCTGGGTGATCACCGTGCCCGCCTCGGCGCTGCTGGCGGCCATGCTGTATTTCATGATTTTCGGAATGGTCAACGCCTGAGCCAGACCGTCGAAGGGAACCTCGGACGCAAAAACGGCACTATGGCGGGTCATCCCCACCACAAGGAGCCTGCCGAGATGATCCGACTCTCGTCCCTGCTTGCCTGGCTGGCTGCGGCCGCTTTCGCCGTGCCCGTAGCGGCCCAGACCATGGTCAGCATCAACCGGCCCGAGGTGAACCTGCGCGCCGGCGCCGGCACCCAGCATGAAGCACTGTGGGTCGTCCGCCACGGCTATCCCCTGCAAGTCACCGGCCGCCAGGGCTCCTGGCTCAAGGTGCGTGACTTCGAGAATGACGAGGCCTGGGTCTACCAAGCGCTGACCAGCCGCACGCCGCATCATGTGGTGAAGGTGGGGACCGTCAACATCCGCAGCGCACCTTCCACGCGCAGCCGCATCGTCGGCCAGGCCGGGTACGGCGAGGTGCTGCGCACGCTGGAAAAGCGTCCGTCCTGGGTGCGCGTGCGCCAGGAGGACGGCGGCGTGACGGGCTGGGTGGCCCGCCACCTGCTCTGGGGCTGGTAGGCCAGGCCCCCCCGGGAAGCCCGATCCCGGTGCATCATGGAGGCCATGCCGATGCCACCTGATTCCCGTTCGAAGGAAGGACCCCGATGAAACGCATCCTGCTGTTCGTGATGACCAACCTGGCCGTGATCGTCGTGCTGGGCATCGCGGCCAACGTGCTGGGCCTGAACCGCTTCCTGAGCGCCCAGGGCCTGGATCTGGGCGCCCTGCTCGGCTTTGCGGCGCTGATGGGCTTCGGCGGCGCGCTCATCTCGCTGCTCATCAGCAAGCCGGTGGCGAAGTTCAGCACCGGCGCGCAGGTGATCAACGACTCGCCCGACCCCACCCACCAATGGCTCGTCCACACCGTGCGCCAGTTCGCGCAGCGAGCCGGCATCGGCATGCCCGAAGTGGCGATCTATGAAGGCCCGCCCAACGCCTTCGCCACCGGCGCGTTCAAGAACTCGGCCCTGGTGGCCGTCTCCACCGGTCTGCTGCACAGCATGACCCGCGAGGAGGTGGAGGCCGTGATCGGCCACGAGGTGGCCCACATTGCCAACGGCGACATGGTGACGATGACGCTCATCCAGGGTGTGATGAACACCTTCGTCGTTTTCATCTCGCGCGTGGTGGGCTACGTCGTCGACCGCGTGGTGCTGCGCAACAACAGTGACCACCCGGGCATCGGCTATTACGCCACCACCATCGTGATGGACCTCCTGCTGGGCATCCTGGCGGCGGTGATCGTGGCCTGGTTCTCGCGCCAGCGCGAGTTCCGCGCCGACGCCGGTGCCGCACAACTGATGGGCCGCAAGCAGCCCATGATCAACGCGCTGGCCCGCCTGGGCGGGCTCGACCCGGGCGAGATGCCCAAGCAACTGCAGACCATGGGCATCAGCTCGCGACCGACGGGCTTCATGGCCCTGCTGTCGAGCCATCCGCCCATCGAGGAGCGCATCCGCGCGCTGCAGCAGCAGCCCTGAGCCCGGGCGGCGGCGCGATGCGACTCCCTAGAATCGGCAGCGTCGACTGAAAGGCCCTGTCATGGACACCCTCGCCCCGCCCCAGGCCGCCGTGCGTGAGCGCATCGCCCGGCTGCGCGACGCCCTCGACCAGCACGGTGTGGACGCCGTGCTGGTGCCGTCGAGCGACCCCCACCTTTCGGAATACCTGCCCGAACGCTGGAAGGCCCGCGAGTGGCTGAGCGGTTTCACCGGGTCGATGGGCACGCTGGTGGTCACACGCGACCACGCCGGGCTGTGGGCCGACAGCCGCTATTGGGTCCAGGCCGAGGCCCAGCTCGCCGGCACCGGCATCGTGTTGATGAAACTCTCCAGCGGCGCGAGCACCCAGTACATCGACTGGCTGGCCACCCACCTGCGCGCAGGCCAGACCCTGGCCGTGGACGGCGAGATCCTCGCACTGGCCGCCTCACGCGCGTTGCGCGCGGCCCTGGAGCCCCGCGGCATCCGCGTGCGCACCGACCTGGACCTGCCCGGACGCATCTGGCCGGACCGGCCCGCCCGGCCCACCCCCCCGGTCTACGAGCACCGTGCGCCCCAGGCCCCGCTGGGACGCGGCGACAAACTCGCCGCGCTGCGCCGCAGCCTGCGGGCCCAGGAGGCGCAATGGCATGTGCTGTCCACGCTGGACGACATTGCCTATCTCTTCAACCTGCGCGGCGCGGACGTGTCGTACAACCCGGTGTTCGTCGCCCATGCCCTGGTGGGGCTGGAGGCGGCCACGCTGTTCCTGGACCTGCCCAAGGTTGACGAGTCCCTGCGCCGCACGCTCGAGGCCGACGGGGTGCGCCTGGCCCCCTATGAGGAGGCCCCCTCCGCACTGGCGGCGCTGCCGGCCGGCACCACCGTCTTGATCGACCCCCGGCGCATCACGCTGGCCCTGCGCGAAGCCCTGCCCGCCACGGTGCGCGTGATCGAGGCCACCAACCCCACCACACTGGCCAAGTCGCGCAAGACCCCGGCGGAGGCCGACTTCATCCGCGCCACGATGGCGCAGGACGGTGCCGCACTGGCCGAGTTCTTCGCGTGGTTCGAGCAGGCCCTGGCGCGCGGCGAACGCCTGACCGAGCTCGACATCGACGAGCGGCTCACCGAGGCGCGCGCGCGGCGCGAGGGCTTCGTCAGCCCGAGCTTTGCCACGATTGCCGGCTTCAACGCCAACGGCGCGATGCCGCACTACCGCGCCACGCCGCAGTCCCACGCCGTGATCGAGGGCACGGGATTGCTGCTGATCGACTCGGGCGGCCAGTACCTGGGCGGCACGACCGACATCACCCGTGTGGTGCCGGTGGGCACGCCCACGGCGGCCCAGCGGCGCGACTTCACGCTGGTGCTGCGGGCGATGATGGCCCTGTCGCGTGCGCGCTTCCCTCGCGGCATCCGCTCGCCGCTGCTCGACGCCATCGCACGCGCGCCGCTGTGGGCCGAGGGGCTCGACTACGGCCACGGCACCGGGCATGGCGTGGGGTACTTCCTCAACGTGCACGAAGGCCCCCAGGTGCTCAGCGTGCATGCACCAGCCGAGGCGCACACCGCGATGGAGCCGGGCATGATCACCTCGATCGAGCCCGGGCTGTACCGCAACGGCCAATGGGGCATCCGCATCGAGAACCTGGCGATGAACGTCGAGGCCGGCCGCACCGAGTTCGGTCAGTGGCTGGCCTTCGAGACGCTCACGCTGTGCCCGATCGACACGCGCTGCATCGAGCCCTCGCTGCTGCACGAGGATGAGCGCACCTGGCTCGATGCCTACCACGCCATGGTGCTCGAACGCGTGGGCCCGCTGGTGCATGGCGCAGCCGCGGACTGGCTGACCGAGCGCACCCGGCCACTGCCGCGCTGAGCCGCCTCAGCGCCAGCCCACCACCTCGGTGTGACCGATGTGCAGCGACAGCCTGCCCGCCTGCGCCTGCCGCCGCGCCGCCCAGGCGCGGAAGGTGGCGGCCTGGGCGGGCTGCTGTTCGCAGGCCGCCGCGCGGATGCCCTCGATCAGGGCCCGACGCAGGGCCGTGGCGGCGGGGCCGTCGAGCCGCCAGTCCGACGCCGTGGTGGTCACGCGATAGCCGGCATCGGCCAGCCTTTGGGCCAGCACCTGCGGGGCCCGTGGGCCCAGGGCCGGACCGAACCCCTTGTCGCGGCCTTGGTGGGCACGAAAGGCGGCCTCCACCACGGGGTCATCCGGGTCGTCCGGGGCCCAGCGGTCGCGGCCGTCGACACCCAGGGCCATCCACAACGCGGCGCCATGAGCGCGGCTGGCCGCCACCAGCCGCTGCAGCCAGGCCTCGGAGACGAGATCGATCAGCGCCGAGGCGGTGAGGAGCTGCACGCCCTGCCACGGCAGGCGGTCGAGTTCGGTGGCGAGGTCCAGGCGCCGGGCCTGCCAGCGCACCTGCCAGAGGCCTTGCGCGCAGCGCAGCGTTCCACTGCGCCCGCCAGCGTCGACATGACTGGCATGGCCTTGCAGCTGCGCCCACTGCTGCAGCGTCACGGGCAGGGCGTCGAGCAGCGCCGGGTCGTGGTCGACGAGGGTCCAGTGTTGTTCGCCGCCGAATTGCGGCGCGAGCTCGCGCAGGTTGGCGCCTGTGCCGCAGGCGAGGTCGAGCACGCCCAGGGGGCCGCCGGCAGGGCGCAGGCCACCGGCCAGCGCGGCGGCGTCGAGACGGTGCGCCGCGGCTTGGCGGGCGGCGTGGTCCCAGGGCTCGCGCAGGGCCAGCCAGTCGGCCGAGAACCCGCTCATGGCCGCACACCCACCTCGAGCAGCAGCCGGGCCATCCGTTCGACCGCCTGCTCCCAGCGAGGCAGGCGGTCGCGCGCCTGCAGCGCCCCTGCCGCGAGCTTGGCGCGCAGCCGGGGGCTGGTGAGCCAGCGGTGCAGGGCCTCCCGCAGAGCGCGCACGTCGCCGGGCGGCACCATCAGGCGGGCCGGCTCGGGTACGGTCTCGGGGCTGGCGCCACCGCTGGTGCACACCACCGGCAGGCCGCGGGCCAGGGCCTCGGTGTAGACCATGCCGTAGCCTTCGTACCACGAGGGCAGCACGAACAGATCGGCCCCGGCGTACAGCGCATCCAGCGCCTCGTCCTCGACCACACCGGCCAGGTGCACGCGGCCGGTCAGCCGGTGGCGCTCGAGGGCCGAGCGCACGGCCTGGGCGGCTTCAGGGTCCCGGGTGGTGCTGCCGGCGCACACCAGCTCCCAAGGCAGGTCGGTCAGACCGGCCAGGGCGTCGATGAGCTCGGCCTGGCCTTTGCGCACGCTCAGGCTGCCCACACACAGCAACCGCGGCACACCGCCTTGCGCCAGGGAGCCGGTGGCCACGGCGGCGGGAGCGACACCGGGTTCGATCACCTCCACGCGCCCCGGGGTCACGCCCCAGCCCTGGCGGCCAGGGGCGGTGAGGGTGCGCGCCGTGGTGGGGCTGGTCACGACGATGCGCCGGGCGTGCGACAGCGCACGGGCTTCGCTGTCGCGCAGCACGGCCTGATGCTCGGGCCACAGACCGGTCTCCAGCGCGAGCGGGTGGTGGACGATCGCCACCCAGCGCAGGCGCAGGGCATGCTCGGCCGCCAGTGCGGGCAGCGCACCGAAGGCCAGGCCGTCGGCCAGCACGCATTCACCGTCGGGCAGCGCGGCCACGGCCCGCGTCGCCTCCCGTTCGGCGGCTTCGGTGGGCCACGGGTAGTGGCCCGGCAGGCTCAGCACGTCCACGCGCCAGCCGGCTTGCCGCAGGCCGCGCACGAGGGCGCGGTCGTAGCGGTAGCCGCCGGTGGGCGTGTCGAGATCACCGGGGATGAGCAAGGTGCAGCCGGGCACGATCAGGCCTGCAGCGCGGTGCGGGGCAGGGGCAGTGCGGCCTCGTAGGCGGCCCAGGCCACGTGGGACTCGTGCAGTGTCACCTTGGCGTGGGTGAGGCCCAGGGCATGGGCCCCCAGTTCACCCCGGGCGATGCGTTCGGCCACGCGGTCGAAGACCACGCGGGCAAGGAACTCGGTGGTGGTGTTGCGCCCTCGGAAGGCGCTCTCCTCGTCGAGGTTGCGGAAGTTGAGCTCAGACAGGATCTCGCGCAGCACCGTGGTGGCGCGGCCGATGTCCACCACCACGCCATCCGCATCGAGCTCGGGACGGCGCAGTTCCAGATCGACGACATAAGTGGCGCCATGCAGGCGCTGCGCGGGGCCGAAGACGGCACCCTGGAAGCTGTGGGCGATCATGAAGTGATCGCGGACGTTGACGCTGTACATGGACAAGCAGGCTTTCGTGGGTCAGTCGTAATCGATGCGGTGGCACAGCACACCGCGGGCATCGTGCGCGAGCTGCTTCAGCACCTCGGGCAATTGCGTGAAGGGGGCGTGGTGGGTGATCAGCGCATCCAGGCGGTCGTCGGCCAGCAGCGCCAGCGCACGCTCCAGGCGCCGCCGGTGGGTCCAGCGTGCGCGCATGGGCGCAGCCACCTGGCCCACCTGCGAGCTGCGCAGCACCAGCCGTTGCGCATGGAAAGCCTGGCCGAGCGGAAGTTCCACCGCGCGCGTGCCGTACCAGCTCAGTTCCAACACGGTGGCCTCGAAGCCAGCCAGGGCCAGGGCGGTGCGCAGGCCGGCCGGCTGGCCGCTGGCATGCACCACCAGGTCGGCGTCGCCGCGGGCGGTCTCGGGCGAAGCAAAGCCCAGGCCCAGGTGGGCGGCCACGCTGGCGCGGGCCGGGTCGATGTCCACCAGCTCCACCTCGCAGCCGGGCGTGCGCGCAGCCAGCCAGGCCACCAGCAGGCCCACCACCCCGCCGCCCACCACGCTGATGCGCCCGCCGGGCGGCGCGGGCGCGTCCCACAGCGCGTTCAGCGCGGTTTCCATGTTGGCGGCCAGCACGGCGCGCGCCGGCGGCAGGCCTTCGGGCAAGGGCAGCACGGCCTGCGCCGGCACCACGTAGCGGCTCTGGTGCGGGTACAGGCAGAACACCGTGCGGCCGATCAGGGCTTGCGCACCGGCCTCCACCACACCGACACTGGCATAGCCATACTTGAGCGGCGCCGGGAAGTCGCCGGCCTGGAAGGGTGCGCGCATGCGATCGTGCTCGGAGGCCGGCACTTCGCCGCGGAAGACCAGGGTTTCGGTGCCGCGGCTGATGCCGCTGTGCACGGCGCGCACCTGAACCTCGGCGGCGCCGGGCGCTCGAACGGGTTCGGGCCGCAATTCGGCCCGCCCCGGCTCGGCAACCCAGCAGGCCCAGGCCGGTGCGGTGTCGAGGAGGCGCGCTGAAGAAGGATGGGAAGGCATAGCCGCGAGCATCTTATGTCGGAGACGATGGACACAGGCACACCAGGGACGTCGGCACCCGCAAGCGCGGGGGCCGAAGCCTTGCGGCGCGACGCCCATCGCTCGCTGCTGGCGGGCGCGGCGCTGGTGGTGGTGACGGGCTGGGGCCTGCACGCGGCCTGGCCTTCGCTCTTTGGTGCGGGCTATGCAGGCAAGGCCATCGCCGTGTACGGGATGGCGGCCGGATTGCTGTTGCACGGCCTGCGGCATCACCGCAATGCCCACGGCGAGCTGCACCGTCGCTTTGGCGCGGCCAACCAGGTGAGCCTGCTGCGGCTGGGCATGCTGGCGATGCTCGCGGCCCTGGTGGGCGAAAGCGCGGCACGTGCCGGCAGCTCCGGTGCCGAGGCGCTGGGCTGGGCCGTCGTCGTGTGGGCCACGGTAGGGGCCGTGCTGGATGCCGTCGATGGGCCGCTTGCGCGCCGCAGCGGCCTGGCCAGCGAGTTTGGCGCGCGCTTCGACATGGAAACCGATGCGGCCCTGATGCTGGTGCTGTGCCTGCTGATCGTGCAATTCGGCCAGGCCGGGCCCTGGGTGCTGGCCGCCGGCTTGATGCGCTATGCCTTCGTGGCCGCCAGCTGGGTGTGGCACTGGCTTGCGCGCCCGCTGCCGCCGAGCATGCGCCGCAAGACCGTGTGCGTGGTGCAAATCGTCACCCTGATCACGGCCCTGGGCCCCATCATTGCCCCGGCCGCGGCCGCGCTCATCGCCGGCGCGGGCCTGGCCCTGCTGGTGTATTCCTTTGCCGTCGATGTGCGATGGCTGGCCCAGCGACGTCACCTTCCCCTGGAGAACGCACCATGACCCTCCCCTCCTTGCATCGGCGCGCCTGGATGCTGGCCGCCTCGTTGCTGTTCCTCACCGGAGGCGCCGCGGCCCAGGCTCCCCGCTACGTGCTCGACGCCGAACACCTGTCCATCGGCTTCCTGGTCGACCACATCGGCTACGCCAAGGTGCTGGGCCTGTTCCGCGAGGCCAAGGGCTCCTACCGTTTCGACGAAGCCACCGGCACGCTCAGCGACGTGCGCATCGAGGTGGCCACGGAAAGCGTCTTCACCAACCACCGCGCGCGTGACAACCACCTCAAGGGGGCGCAGTTCCTCAACGTGAAGGAGTACCCGACGATGGTCTTCACGGCCGACAGCGCCAGACGCGTGGGCGAGCGCCAGTACGAGATCACCGGCCAGCTCGAGCTGCTGGGCCAGCGCCAGCCGCTCACGCTGCGGGCCACCTGGAATAAGAGCAACACCTACGAGATCCCCGGCCAGGGCCGGCCCTATGTGATGGGGGTGTCGGCGCGCGGCAGCTTCAAGCGCAGCGCCTACGGGATGAACTACGCCGTGGCCAATGGCTGGGTGGGTGACGAGATCGAGCTGATCATCGAGTTCGAAGCGCGCCGCCAATGACGGGGGCAACCCACGTTCTACCGCCACCACGAACTGCAGGCCGCGCTGGCCGAGCCCGTGTCGTGGACGCGGCCCACCGAGGCCTGCCTGCAGCAAGCGATCTGCGCAACCACGCACCGGCCGACCTGCTCACGATCGTCGTGGGCGACCACCCGCCCATCGCCAGCGTGACCGGCCCGAATGCGTCCTCGGACGTGCCGGTGCACCTCATCAGCCGCGATGCCGCCCTGTTGCTGCGCTTCGAGGCGGCGGGCTTCGTGCCGGGCCTGGAGCCCTCGGCTCACAGGCTCGGGCCGCCCGCCTGAGCGCCGGCCTGCCCGTCGAGCCGAGCGAGGATGTCGCCCGAAGGCGCGTCGTCCCCTAGGCTGCGCAGCCAGGCCCGCATCGCCTCGGCTTCGAGCGCGGTCTCGGGCTGCAGCCGCAACTGCTCACCCACACTCCATTGGTAGCGATAGCGCCCCAGTGCTTCCAGCCGGTCGATGCAGCCCAGGGCCAGGTCGCGCACGGGGGCCAGGAACTCGAAGGACAGCGCCGGCACCGGCTGGCTCAGTCCCTTCAGCACCTCCAGCTCGAAGCCTTCGACGTCGATCTTGATGAAGTCGGGCCGGCCATGCTGCGCGATCAAGGCGTCGAGCGTGGTCACCGGCACCACCGGCCCCGGCGACCAGCGCACCCCCTGGAAGGACGCGGTGGCGCCCGCACGATGCGCCCAGTCGGCCGACAGCGTGCTCACGGTGGGCGTGG
>NZ_JBKBVU010000128.1:0-9005 GCF_046289365.1 Caldimonas sp.
CGGGGTTGCCGACGATGCGAGCCTTGCGGATGGCCTCGCGATGCAATTCGGGCAGTCCGTAGACCGCCTCGGCCAGCAGGTCGGGGCAGGCATGGGGCATGCCGTACCAGCGCTCGAACTCGGCCGTGTCTTTGAGGCGGAAGTCGGCCGCCAGGTCGATGATCTTGACGCCCGCGGCCAGCAGCTCGCGCGCCTGCGCCATCGCCACGCCATGGGGGGTGGCGAAGAACACCACATCGCATTCGTTCAGCCGGGCCTCGTCGGGCGTGGTAAAGGCCAGGTCCACCCGGCCGCGCAGCGAGGGGTACATGTCGGCCACCGGCATGCCCGCTTCCTTGCGCGAGGTGATGGCGGTGATCTTCACCTGGGGATGCTGCGACAGCAGGCGCAGCAGCTCGACGCCTGTGTAACCCGTTCCCCCGACGATGCCGACCTTGATCATCTACAACTCTCCAGCGAAGAATCATTCATTGTAGGAGCGGAAAGCACAAAGGCCACCCGAAGGTAGCCTTTGTTGCAACCGCCTTGCCAGCGACCGCCGCGGATCCGGCTTTGCCGGTCCGCCAGCGGTGCCCCCTTGAGGGGGCGGCCGCAGGCCGTAGGGGGTGGGCGTGTCAGCGCTTGCTGAACTGCTTACGACGGCGGGCGCCGTGCAGACCGACCTTCTTGCGCTCGACCTCGCGGGCGTCGCGGGTCACGAAACCGGCCTGGCTGAGCGCGGGCTTGAGCGCCGCGTCGTAGTCGATCAGGGCGCGGGTGATGCCATGACGCACCGCACCGGCCTGGCCGGACTCACCGCCGCCATGCACGTTGACTTTGATGTCAAAGGCGCCATCGTTGTTGGTGAGCACCAGGGGCTGCTTGACCACCATGATGGAGGTCTGGCGGCCGAAGTACTGGTCCACCGGGCGGCCGTTGACCAGGATCTGGCCGGTACCCTTCTTCAGGAAGACGCGGGCCACCGACGACTTGCGCCGGCCCGTGCCGTAGTTCCAATTGCCGATCATCGCCGCTCCTTAGATTTCCAGCGTCTTGGGCTGCTGGGCGGTGTGCGGGTGCTCGGCCCCGGCATACACCTTCAGCTTCTTGATCATCGCGTAGCCCAGGGGGCCCTTGGGCAGCATGCCCTTGACCGCCTTTTCCAAGGCGCGGCCGGGATGCTTGGCCTGCATGTCCTTGAACTTGGTGGCGTAAATGCCGCCCGGATAGCCGGAGTGACGGTAGTAGATCTTGTCCTCGGCCTTGTTGCCGGTGACGCGGATCTTGTCGGCGTTGACGACGATGATGTAGTCGCCCGTGTCGACGTGGGGCGTGTAGATGGGCTTGTGTTTGCCACGCAGGCGCAGAGCGACTTCGCTGGCCACTCGTCCGAGCACCTTGTCGGTGGCGTCGATCACAAACCAATCGTGCTTCACGTCAGCGGGCTTGGCGCTGAAGGTTTTCATGGAAGTTCCGATCAGTGAGGTCCAACCCTGGAAGCTCCGCGCAGGCGGTCGGTGCTGCTTGTGGTTTGCAGCCTCTTAGGCCCTGGGGCACGGGAATCTTCCACAACGCCACCCGACCAAAGCTTTTGGGAATCGACCTGGGCCGACTCGAAAGAGCGCCAGTCCGGCAGCGCATTTCCCGGGGTTGCACTCGGGAAAACGCGCAAGTATACAGGCTCGCGGGGCCGGCTGCCAGGCCGGCCGTGCCACAGCGGCTTGATGAGAAGACCTCACGGCCTTCGCGGCGGTCGGCCCGGGGGGTGGCCAGATCCGTGATTTCGAGGCATACTAGGGTTAACCCTTATCGGAGAGCATGTCATGGGCTACCCCGGCGACATCCTGAGCCGGCCGAAGTATGGACTGGACCGACACGACCGGCCCCAGTCCGAACCGCAGACCCCGCCCCAGGGCCCTGGTACGCCGTCCTGGCTGGCGAACTGGGTGCCGATCCGCGCGCTGGCGCCGCGGCACCGCCCGCGCATCCTGGCCCACCTGCTGGGGCTGGACGCCCAGGATCGCTACCTGCGCTTCGGCTACCCGGCCAGCGACGCCCAGATCGAACAGTACGTGCACAAGCTCGACTTCGAGCGCGACGAGGTCTTCGGCATCTTCAACCGGCGGCTGCAGCTCATCGCGGTGGCCCATCTGGCCTACCAGGCGCCGCAGCAGGTCCGCGGACAACCGGCCATGGTCGAGTTCGGGGTGTCGGTGTCGAAGTCGGCCCGCGGGCGCGGTTACGGGGCCCGGCTGTTCCAACGGGCGGTGATGCACGCCCGCAACCGGCAGGTCGACACGCTCTACATCCACGCCCTGAGCGAGAACACGGCCATGCTGAAGATCGCCCGCAAGGCGGGGGCAACCGTGGTGCGCGACGGCAGCGAGTCCCAGGCTTGGTTGAAGCTGCCGCCCGACACCTTGGCCACGCATTTCGAGGCCCTGCTGGAGACCCAGGCCGCCGAGATGGATTACCGGCTCAAGCTCCACGCCCGCCGGTTCGCCGAGTGGCTGGATGCCTTGGCCGAAGTGAAGGCCAACATCGGACCGCACCACCCGAGCAGCAGCTGAACGGGCGCCCCACGGGCCGCCAGGCCCGCACCGCGGCCTGGCCCCTCAACTGGGCGATGGCCGCAGCAGCCAGGCGCCCTTAGCATCGCGTCCATGTGATGGCCCCACGGGCGGCACGCGGTAGCGCGAGCGCCCCTGACGTTGCGGGCCCCCTTCCGCAATGGCCATGCAATCCCTGACCCTGATTCTCGTCGTGGTGAGTTCCGTGCTGCTGGGGGCGGGTCTGAGCCTGTGGATCACCCACCGGCATCGTGGCGAGACCCTGCCGCGCGAATGGCATCTGACGCTGCGCCCGGTGTTCACCGCCGACGAGCGGCGCATGTACCGCCAGTTGCGCGAGGCATTTCCCGAGCATGCGATCCTGGTGAAGCTGCCGCTGACGCGCTTCACCCAGGCCAGCGAGCCCGAGCGGGCCGGCTACTGGCACCAGCTCATCGGCAACCTGCATGTCACTTTTGCGATCTGCAATCTCAACGGCCGGGTGATCGCGGCCATCGACATCGAGGGCGCGCGCGGCGGATCGCGCCGCGCCACGGCCATCAAGACCGGCGTGCTCAACGCCTGTCGGGTGCGCTATTTGTGCTTCATGGTGGACGACCTGCCTTCGCTGCTGGAGGTGCAGCGCCTGGTGCTGCACGACAGCCCGCTGCCGATGCCGGCCACACGCGGAGCAGCCAGCGCCCCGTCGCCGCTGGACGATGCCCGCCACACGCTGGAGCGCACGGTGCGCCAGCGCCGCGAGCAGCGCAGCGCGCTGTGGCAGGACTCGGCGTTCGCGCAGGACTCTTTCTTCGCACCCGACAGCCGGCTCGACGGCATGGTCGAAAGCGGCTTCACCCCTCTGCCACCGGCCGCTGCGGCATGGCCCGCCGAACGGCCCAGCGACATCGGCGGCGTGGTGGTGGACTCTGCGGCGCCGGCCGCCCCGCGGCACTGAACGGCGGCCGGCCGCGTAGCATGTCGGGATGAGCGACCCCACCTCTTCTGCCCACGCTTACGCCCGCCTGACCCCCGATCTGGTGCTCGACGCCCTGGACCACGCCGGGCTGCGCGGCGACGGACGTCTGCTGCAGCTCAACTCCTACGAGAACCGCGTGTTCCTGTGTCACCTGGAAGACGGCAGCAGCGTGGTGGCCAAGTTCTACCGGCCGCAGCGCTGGAGCGACGCGCAGATCCTCGAGGAACATGCCTATGCCTGCGAACTGGCCCAGGCCGAGATTCCCGTGGTGGCGCCGCTGGTACTGTCGGGGGCGGCGGCCGGGCAGACCCTGGGCCAGTTCGAGGGTTTCCGCTTTTCGGTGAGCCCACGGCGCGGCGGGCGCTCGCCCGAACTCGACGATGCATCAACGCTGCAATGGCTGGGCCGCTTCATCGGCCGCATCCATGCCGTGGGCGCGCTGCGGCCCTTCGTGCACCGGCCCTGGCTGGACGTGACGAGCTTCGGCGAGGACTCGCTGGCCTGGCTGCTCGATCATGGCATCGTGCCGCCCGACGTGGCGCCCGCCTGGACGGCGGCCGCGCGGGCGGCGCTCGATGGCGTGCGCCGCTGCTTCGAGGCAGCCGGCGAGGTGGCCCGCCTGCGCCTGCATGGCGACTGCCACGTGGGCAACATCCTGTGGACGCAGGCCGGCCCGCATTTCGTGGACCTGGACGATGCGCGCATGGGCCCGGCGGTGCAGGATCTGTGGATGCTGCTGTCGGGCGACCGCGCGGCACGGACACGCCAGCTCAGCGAGGTGCTGGCCGGCTACGAGGATTTCATGGCCTTCGACCGGCGCGAGCTGCACCTGGTGGAAGCCCTGCGCACGCTGCGCCAGTTGCACTTCAGCGCCTGGCTGGCGCGGCGCTGGGACGACCCGGCTTTCCCGGCCGCCTTCCCCTGGTTCGGCAGCTCGGCCTGGTGGAGTGGCCAGGTGGTCCAGCTGCGTGAGCAGCTGGAGGCGATGGCCGAGCCGCCGCTGGCGGTGTGAGGGATCAGCCGGCGAGCAAGGCGTTGACGCGCTTGACGTAGGCGGCCGGGTCTTCGAGCTGCCCTCCCTCGGCCAGCAAGGCCTGGTCGAAGAGGATGTGGGCCAGATCCTCGAAGCGCTCGCTGCCGTCCAGGCGCTGGACGAGCGGGTGCTCGGTGTTGATCTCGAGGATGAAGCGGGTCTGCGGCGCGTTCTGGCCGGCCTGCTTGAGCAGGCGCACCAGGTGGGCGCTCATCTCGCCCTCGTCGGCCACCAGGCAGGCGGGGGAGTCCACCAAGCGGGTGGTGACGCGCACGTCCTTGGCCTTGTCCTTGAGCGTTTCCTTCAGGCGCTCGACGATGGGCTTGAAGGCCTCGGCGGCCTGTTCGGCTTTTTTCTTCTCTTCCTCGTCTTGCAGCGAGCCGAGATCGACCGCGCCCTTGGCCACGCTGTGCAGGGGCTTGCCGTCGAACTCGTAGAGGTAGTTGAGCATCCACTCGTCGACGCGGTCGGTCAGCAGCAGCACCTCGATCCCCTTCTTGCGGAAGATCTCGAGCTGGGGGCTGTTCTTGGCGGCGGCCAGGGTGTCGGCGGTGATGTAGTAGATGGCCTCCTGGCCATCCTTCATGCGCGAGACATAGTCGGCCAGCGACACCAGGCCATCGTCGGCTTGGGTGGAGGCAAAGCGCAGCAGCTTGGCCAGGCGCTCGCGGTTGGCGTTGTCTTCGCCCACACCTTCTTTGAGCACCGCGCCAAATTCTTTCCAGAACTGGGCGTACTTGTCCTTGTGGTTCTCGGCGAGATCTTCCAACATGGACAGCACACGCTTGGTGCAGCCCTCGCGGATGGCCTTGACGTCGCGGCTTTCCTGCAGCAGCTCGCGCGAGACGTTGAGCGGCAGGTCGGCGCTGTCAACCACGCCCTTGACGAAGCGCAGGTACACCGGCATCAGCGCCTCGGCGTCGTCCATGATGAAGACGCGCTTGACGTAGAGCTTCACCCCGCCGCGCTTGTCGCGGTTCCACAGGTCGAAGGGGGCCTTGGCCGGGATGTAGAGCAACTGGGTGTATTCGGTGCGGCCCTCGACGCGGTTGTGGGTGTAGGCCAGCGGGGCCTGGGTGTCGTAGCTGATCTGCTTGTAGAACTCGTGGTACTGCTCTTCGGTGATGTCGCCCTTGGCGCGGGTCCACAGGGCCGCGGCCTGGTTCACCGTCTCCCACTCGTCCTTCAGGACGTACTCGCCCTTGTCTTTGTCCCATTCCTCCTTGCGCATCAGGATGGGCAGGGAGATGTGGTCGGAGTACTTCCCGATGATGGACTTCAGGCGCCAGCGGCTGAGGAAATCGGCCTCGCTCTCGCGCAGATGCAAGATGACGTCAGTGCCGCGTTGGGCGCGGGTGAGGGGCTCGACCTCGAAGTCGCCGGTGCCCTCGCTGCTCCAGCGCACGCCCTCCTCGGGCTTGAGGCCCGCCCGGCGCGACTCCACGGTGATGCGGTCGGCCACGATGTAGCCGCTGTAGAAGCCCACGCCGAACTGGCCGATGAGCTGGGCGTCTTTCTGCTGGTCGCCCGAGAGGCGGCCCATGAACTCGCGGGTGCCGCTCTTGGCGATGGTGCCGAGATTGGCGATGGCCTCTTCGGCGCTCATGCCGATGCCGTTGTCGCTGATGGTGATCGTGCGCGCGGCCTTGTCGAAGCTCACGCGGATTTCGAGGTTGGGCTGGTCCTCGTAGAGCTCGTTGTGGTGCAGGGCTTCGAAGCGCAGCTTGTCGCAGGCGTCCGAGGCGTTGGAGATCAGCTCGCGCAGAAAGATTTCCTTGTTGGAGTACAGCGAGTGGGTGACGAGGTGGAGCAGCTGCTTGACTTCGGCTTGGAAGGAGAGGATTTGCTTGTCCATGGCGTCTTTGGAAAGGAAGGGGCCGGCAGCCCACAGATGAGCGCACAACATGGGGGCGAGTCGGCGGGCTTCAAGACCCCGGCCGAAAAAAAGCCCGCCGGGTGAGGGCGGGCGGGAAGCCGGGGCCGGCCTCGGGGCCCCGGGGTCACGAGGGCGGCGGCCGGTTCAGGGGGCTGCAGGCTCCACGAAGACGGCCACACTGCGGCCGGGCACGGTGAAGCTGCCGGTGCCGGAGGCAAAGCTCGCGCCCCGCACCCGGGGGTCGCTGCCACCGGCCAGCACGGGGTGCAGGCTCAGGCTGCGGCCCGCCAGCGCGGCCACGGCATAGGTCTGGACGTTGGGTGCGGCGTTGATGAGCACCACCAGGTTGGCATAGCGGCCGTCCCCGCACAGGCTGCCGTCGTTCTTGCGACCGGTCACGCGCATCACGATCAGGCCGTCGCGCTGGTTGGCGGCGTCGGGGAAGCTGACGCAGTCGCGCACATCGGCCCCGCTGCGCAGGCGCAGCATGGTGGTGTCGCGGCGCACGCGCAGCAGGTCGAGCACGGCGTCGCGGGTAGCCCGGATGTCAGCGGCCGACGGCGCAATGTTGGTGTTGCTCAGAATGGGGCGCATGCGGTCCCATTCGGCCTGGTTCTTTTCGGCCGAGGGCAGGCCCATGGTGCCGAAGTAATTGGTCGTGGCCGACCAGTCGATGCGGTTGAACCAGTCGCCGGCGTTGTAGCTGTCGCGGTCCAGGCTCTTGCTGCGCAGCAATTCGTCGCCCGCATGCAGGAAGGGGATGCCCTGGCCCATCAGCACCGTGCCGAGGGCCACCACCTGGGCCCGCGCGCGCTCGGACGCCGCGGTCGTGGCGGGCAGCTTGAACTGGTGGATGTCGAACAGCGTCTCGCCGTCGTGCACGCCGGCGTAGTTGATGACCTCGTGCGGATCGGCGGTGTAGCCGGCGGGTTGGCCACCATAGTCGTACGAGGACGCCAAGCGGCCGTTGAGCACGAAGTCGTGCACGCTGCCGGCCAACCCCAAGCGGATGAGGTTCTGCTGGTAGTGCAGCTCCTCGCGCTGCTCCGAGGTGCAGGTGCTGCCGTTGAGCGCGTTGTTGTCGTAGCAGCGTCCGTTGGCGAAGCCCTGGCGGCGCAGCACCGCGTCGCCCACATCGAACGGACCACCGCCGCGGATGGCGTCGCGGATGCGGTCGCTGAAGGAGCCGATGCCCGTGCCGCGCAGGTGGGCCTGGCGGGCCTGCACGAACTGTCGGTCGTTGGCCACTTCGCCGAAGTTCCAGGCTTCGCCGTAGTAGAGCAAGGGGCGGCCGGCGGCGGCGTCCACCGCGGTGCGGGCGGCCTGCATCGCGGCCAGCGGAATGTGGCCCATGATGTCGAAACGGAAGCCGTCAACCTTGTACTCGACCGCCCAGGTCTTCAGGGTGTCGATCATCAGCTTTTCCATCATCGCGTACTCGGGCGCGGTGTTCTCGCAGCAGGTCGAGCGCTCGATGAAGCCGTCGCCGTTGAGGCGGTAGTAGTAGCCCGGCACGATGCGGTCGAGGAAGCTGCCGCTGGTGTGGTTGTAGACCACGTCGAGCACCACGCGCAGGCCGTTGCCGTGCAGGGCCTGCACCATCTGACGAAACTCGCGCACACGCACCGCGCCGTCGGCCGCATCGCTGGCGTAGCTGCCTTCGGGAGCGCCATAGTGGCGCGGGTCATAGCCCCAGTTGAAGCAGTCCTCGTCCTTGGTGGCGGCCACGGTGGCCTGCGGCACCGTGCTGGTGGGACCGTCGGAGGTGACCGAGGGCGTCACGCAGCCGGTCTCGGGGATGGTGGCGAGATCATAGGTGGGCAACAGGTGCACGTGGGTGAGGCCGGCCGAGGCCAGGGCCTGCAGATGGCGCACGCCGTCGGTGCCGGTCTGCGCGAAGGCGGTGTACTTGCCGCGGTGCGCCGCCGGCACGGTGGCGTCGTTGGCCGAGAAGTCACGCACGTGCAGTTCATAGATCACGCTGTCCGAGGGCGCCTGCAGCGGCGGGATGGCATGGCCGTCCCAGCCGGCGGGCTTGAACATCGCATCGGAGAGCCGCGCCACCATCGCCGCCTGGCTGTTGGCATTGAGGGTGAGGGCATAGGGGTCGGTCACGGTGTTCGTGACCACGCCGCCGTCCTGGCGCGAATAGACCTGCACCCGGTAGGTGTAGTAGGCGTTGTTCACCCAGTCGGCTTCGCCGGTGTGGCTCCACACGCCAGAACCAGGATCCTCGGTCATGGCACGCAGCGGCTGCCCGGCGATGGCCAGCTCGACCGAACGCGCCGTGGGCGCCCACAGGCGGAACACCGGACGGCCTTGCGTGTCGAAGCTCAATCCCAGCGTCTGCGGGCGCGCCTGGGCAGCATACACATCGTCGAGCACCCCCTGGATCTGCAACTGCGTGGCGTGGGTGACTTGGCCCTGGACCAGGCGCGCCACGACGAGCTGGCCCTTGAGCAGCGAGCGGACCTCGGAGGCCGCGGCCACCGGCAACGCAAAGGCCGGTGCACCCGCCAGGTGGCGGAAGCGCTCGCGCAGTGCAGTGTCCAGCGTGGTGGTGCTCAGCACATGAAAGCCGTCGGCCCC
>NZ_JBKBVU010000340.1:0-1831 GCF_046289365.1 Caldimonas sp.
GCGCGTCTTGGTCAGGTTGATTTCGTTGACCCCAGGAACGAAGTGCGCGGCGAACTTGCCTTTGCCCTGCGCACCAAAAGCGATACCCAGCCTGCCGTTCAGACTCATGGCCTTGGGTGGCACCCCCAGCACCTCGGCCAGGTCCATCAGCCCGTCGTAGGCCTGGTTGATGTACGCCTGCCGCTCGGCTTGGTTGATCCAGCCTTCACGGCCGAAGTTGACGCCACGGAACCCGAACGTGTCCATCAGACGCTGCGGCGTGATGTTCTCGCCATCCTGTCGGCGAGCCGGACCGGTGCGCTCGGCCTCGTCGATGTTGGTGCCCCGAACGTCCTGGCCGGCGCCAGGCTCGCGCTTGACCTTGGCGCGCGCGGCTTCGATGGCCGCTTCACGGGTGGCGAAGGCCTCGGCCTTGAATCCGCCGTCTCGCACCAGGAAAAACGGCATGCCGGTGCTGTCGAACTCGCCGGCCTTCATCGTGCCGCGCCACGATCCGTAACCTTCCTTGGGCCGGACGGTGCCCTCGACCATGCCATTGCCCAGATCTTTGCCGGTGAAGGTGTACTCACCCGGCGCCAGGATGCGATAGCCCTGCACCTCCCAGGTCTCGCGCTTGGCCGGCCACCCCTTGCTCAGATCGGCCATCCACTTGCGCAAATCCTCCCGTCCAAACTGCATGGCGCTCAACGCCTTGTTCCCGCCGATGATCGACACCTCGCGCTGTGCCTCCGATCCGCGCGAAAATCGGGCGTAGGTCGGCTTGGTCATCTCATCGGGCCACACGCGGCGCAACAGCACCTGCTGCACTTCCTGCGCGCCCATCGCCACCTTGGACATATCCAGCAGCGACACCGGCCCCAGCGCGGTCTGCTCGCCCTTCACCATCGTGAGCACGCCCTTGGCGAAGTCGGCCACCTGCTGCCGGTCGTTGATGAACCCAAACAGTCCTTCGCGGATCTTGGCCAGCGTGTCGATGTATAACTTCAGTTCCGCATCGGTCGGCGGCGTCATGGCGCGGATCGTCGGCCCGGCGCTCAGGCCGTCATAGACGTGCTTCACCAAGCGCGCCAGGATCGGCGGCATGCCATCGGCCACCAGTTGCTCGTAATTCGGGCGCGGCCAGACTTTGGCCTTGGTGACTTCCTTGACCTTGAGGGCGTCGTTCAGGCCCTCGATGTCCTCCCACTTGATGCCCCGGCCCGTGAAATTGCGGCGGTTGGCGTAAAGCTGCTCGCCAACGTCCTCCAGGCGCTCGCCGGCCTCGGGCTTTGGCGCATCCTCTGCCGCTGACTGCTGCTCGGCAGGCTGCTGGGCCGATGGCTGCTCCTGCGCCGGCTGGCGGAGCAGGTCGCCCGTCGTGTCCTGGCGGCCGTCCTGCGTTTCGAGTGAGAACATCCCGGCGCCGGCTTCACTTTCACGGCGGATCTGCTCGCGCGCATCGCGCTGCTCGGCCGTCTCGGCGCGCTGCTGCTGGGCCAGCACGTCCTCGCGGGTGGGGGCGGAAAGCACTGGCTCGGCGGCTGGCGTAGCCTGCTGTGCGCCTCTTGCTTGCCCCTGCTCGTACAGATTGCGTCCGGCGGCATAGATGGGGCTGCTACGGCGCTCGGGGTACTGGGCTGCCGTCTCTGGCTCCAGGTGGAACCTGATGACCGTGTCGGCGCTCACCTGGGGCTTGCCGTTGACGATCGGCGCCACCTCCAGCCACTTGTGGCGCGCGCGCAGGGCCATGTACTCGACGCCCTGGTCGTCCACCACCACGTCGCCGGCCTTCATGTTGCCCGCGTCGTCAGGGGTGATCGCCTGGCGCTGCGGCTCGGTTCTGGCGGCCTCC
>NZ_JBKBVU010000129.1:0-8826 GCF_046289365.1 Caldimonas sp.
TGGGGCGGTGACACCCTGCGCCCGCGCACCTGGCCGGAGTTCAAGGACCTGGTGGTGTTCCTGGCAGGACCCAGCCCAAGCGCCTCACCCGAGCAGGCTTTCTCGCAGGCCCACTTCGACCACGTCTGCCAGAAGTACGGCGACCCGGCCCAGCTGGCCAAGTACGACACCTACTTCGTCGACAGCCTGACCGTGCTCTCGCGGATGTGTTTGGCCTGGTGCAAGACCCAGCCGGCCGCATTCTCCGAGAAGACCGGCAAGCCCGACACCCGGGGCGCCTACGGCCTCTTGGGCACCGAAATGATCGGCGCGCTCACGCACCTGCAGCACGTGAGGGACAAGCATGTCATCTACGTCTGCATCCTGGAAGAGAAGCTGGACGACTTCAACCGCCGCATCTACCAGCTGCAGCTGGAAGGCGCCAAGACCTCGGCCGAGCTGCCGGGCGTGCTCGATGAAGTGATCACGCTGGCCATCCTGAAGGCCGACGACGGCACGCCCTACCGCGCCTTCGTCACCGGCGCAGACAACACCTGGGGCTTCCCGAGCAAAGACCGCAGTGGCCGCCTCGACCCCATCGAAGAACCCCACCTGGGCAAGTTGATCGCCAAGTGCCTCGGCCGCAATGGCCCTGCTGCACCGGCTGCCTTCGCCCAATCCACCCCCTTCACGGAATCCAAGGAGTAATCCGCCATGAGTTTCTTTGACTTCAACACCGCCGACCAACAGCAATCGTTCGACCTGATTCCCAAGGGCACGCTGGCCCGGGTGCGCATGAGCATCAAGCCGGGCGGCTTTGACGATCCGAGCCAGGGCTGGACCGGCGGATGGGCCACCCAGTCCCATGACACCGGCGCCGTCTATCTCGCCTGCGAGGGCGTGGTGATGGAAGGCCCATTCGCCAGGCGCAAGGTGTGGTGGAACATTGGCCTGTACTCTGCCAAGGGCCCGACCTGGGGGAACATGGGCCGCACCTTCGTGCGTGCTGCTTTGAACAGCGCCCGCAACATCCACCCCGGCGACAACAGCCCGCAAGCCCAGGCTGCACGGCGCATCAGCGGCTTCGGCGATCTGGAAGGTCTGGAGTTCGTCGCCCGCTTCGACATCGAGAAGGATGGCCGGGGCGAGGACAGGAACACCATCAAGTCGGTGATCGAGCCCGATCACAAGGACTACGCCGCCATCATGGGTGTGGCACCCAGGGGCGGTGTGGGCAATGCGGGCGGTGGCCAGTCCGGTGCACCGGCAGCCGTTGCTGCACCGGGCTACACCCCGGCAGCGCCCGCTGCGCGCCCGGCATCCTCCAGCGTCCCCGGCGGCAAACCCGCCTGGGCACAGTAAGGGGAGGCCATCACCATGATGCTGCGTCCCCGACAAACCCAACTGGTCGAGCGCACACTGGCGGCGCTCGGTCAGCACGGCAACACACTGGCTGTCGCCCCGACCGGGTCGGGCAAGACCATCATGCTCTCGGCCGTCACCGGCCGGGTGCTGACCGAGCCCGACACCAAGGCCTGCATCCTTGCGCACCGCACCGAGCTCACGGGCCAGAACCGCGCCAAGTTCTCGCGGGTGAACCCGACGCTCACCACCTCGGTGGTCGATGCCAACGAGAAATCGTGGCAGGGCCACGCCACCTTCGCCATGGTGCAGACCCTGTCGCGCCAGGCCAATCTCGATCAGATCCCGACCCTGGATCTCTTGGTGATCGATGAGGCGCACCACGCCACCTCCCCGAGCTACCGGGCGGTGATCGAGCGTGCCCAGCAGAAGAACCCGAAACTGCTGCTCGCAGGCCTGACCGCCACCCCCAACCGGGGTGATGGCACGGGCTTGCGTGAGGTCTTCAGCAACGTCGCCGACCAGATCACCCTGGGCGAGATGATCGCCGCCGGGCACCTGGTGCCACCGCGCACCTTCGTGCTGGACGTCGGTGCCCAGGAAGCGCTGGGCAAGGTGCGCCGCACCGCCGACGACTTCGACATGAACGAGGTGGCGAGCATCCTCAACAAGGCGGTGATCAACGAGGCCGTGGTTGCGCAGTGGAAGGAGAAAGCCGCCGGTCGCAAGACCATTGTGTTCTGTTCGACCGTGGCGCACGCCGATGCGGTGACCCAGGCCTTCAACGCTGCTGGCATCAGCGCACAGCTGATCCATGGCGAGCTGCCCGATGCCGAACGCAAGGCACGCCTGGCGGCCTATGAAACCGGCGATGTGCAGGTGTTAGTCAATGTCGCGGTGCTCACCGAGGGCTACGACTACACCCCCACCAGCTGCGTGGTGCTGCTGCGCCCCAGTTCCTACAAGTCCACGCTGATCCAGATGGTGGGCCGGGGGCTGCGCACGGTCGATCCGGAGGAGTTCCCCGGCGTGGTCAAGACCGACTGCGTGGTGCTGGATTTCGGCACCGCCACCTTGATGCACGGCAGCCTGGAGCAGACCGCCAAGCTCGAAGGTAAGCCAGCACTAGAACCCCGCTTCAAGGATTGCCCTGACTGCGGTGCCGAGGTGCCGGCCTCGGCCGATACCTGTGCGCTGTGCGGCTACGAGTGGCCCGAGGATGTTCCCCGCACGCCGCTGGCGAAGACGCGCACGCCGCTGGAAGACTTCGTGATGAGCGAGATCGATCTCCTGAAGCGCTCGAACTTCCGCTGGTGCGATCTCTTCGGCATGGACGATACCTTGATGGCCACGGGCTTCAACGCCTGGGGCGGCGTCTTCTACCTGGAGGGGCAGTGGTACGCCGTCGGCGGGGCCAAGGGCTATCGGCCCCACCTGCTCGCCGTCGGAGATCGCACGGTGTGCCTGGCCAAGGCCGACGACTGGCTCAACGAGCACGAGTCCGAGGATTCCGCGCACAAGAGCCGGCACTGGCTCAAGCAGCCCGCCACCGACAAACAGCTGCAGTACCTGCCGCCCGAGATGCGCACGGACTTTGGTCTGTCGCGCTACCAGGCCTCGGTACTGATGTCCTTCCAGTTCAACAAACGCGCCATCCAGCGTCTGGTGATGGAAGCCGGTGCGGCCCGTGCCCAGCACGAGTTGTTTGCCGAGGAGGTGGCGTGAAATGCCTCATCTGCACACGACACGCGCGTGGCCTGGGCCACAGCGACAACCGCTTCAAGCTCGGCGAGCCGCGCCGCTACCCGATGAACTGGACGTTCTGCAGTCGCCGGTGCCAGGACGCATTCCATGCGCGTTACACCGCCTGGCTCAAGACCGATCCGAAGCTGGAGGACGTGCTCATGGTTGATCCGACTGAATTCGAGCAAGCGGCGATGCGCGCCTGCCTGCGCTTCTTCGGCGAGGCGGCCAGCGAGATCGGCTTTGACAAACCGCTGGGGCAGTACAGCGAGACGGAAGCCTTGGCGGTGATCGAGGCCATCGTGACGGCCTGGACCGAAGCGATGGTGGCGCACCACGAAGCGAGCAAATACCCGCCCGTGCGCGGCCTTGCGCCCTATGAGACGACGGCAGCGACGCCTGCCGCAGGGAGGGTGTGATGCTGGACTTCAATTCCACCACCACCTTCTCCGAGCGCTTCGAGGCGCTGGTCGATGCCGGGCTGCAGGCGCGCGAGCAACAGCAGGCACGTCGGCAGTACCTCGGGGCCTCGCGCCTCGGGGTGAGTTGCGAGCGCCAGCTGCAGTACGAGTACGCCCAGGCGCCGGTCGATCCGGACAAGGGCTTCTCGGGTCGCATCCTGCGCATCTTCGAGCGGGGTCATCGCATCGAGGATGCCATGGTCGGCTGGCTGCGGGCAGCGGGCTTCATCCTGAAGACCGAGGGCAAGGACGGCCAGCAGTTCGGCTTCTCGGTGGCCGATGGCAAGTTGCAAGGTCACTGCGACGGCGTGTTCGTCGGCGGTCCCGAGGGCTTTGCCTACCCGGCGCTGTGGGAGTGCAAGGCGCTGGGCAGCAAGTCCTGGAACGACCTTGCCAAGAAGGGTCTGGCCGCATCGAAACCGGTCTATGCCGCGCAGGTCGCCATCTACCAGACCTATCTGGGTCTGCATGACAACCCGGCGATCTTCACGGCGGTGAATGCCGACTCAATGGAGATCTACGCCGAGCTGGTGCCTTTCGATGCGGCGCTGGCCCAGAAGATGTCCGACCGCGCGGTGCGGGTGATCCAGGCGACGGAAGCGGGCGAGCTGCTGCCACGCGGCTTCGCCGAGGCCAGCCACTTCGAGTGCAAGTTCTGCAGCTACGCGCAGCGTTGCTGGGGAGGTGTGTGATGAGCACAGCTTCCAAGCGCACCAGCGCCCGCAAGACCTACCGCACCGAGTGGGTGGATCGCTGGTCTCCCCCCAAACCCCTGGTCGGGCTGCAGGCCATCGAGAAGGTGTTGAACCGTCACACCTTCCTCGTGTGCCCGGAGTCCAGACTGGTGGTGGCGGTGCTCGCCCGCGCCATCCACGACAGCCTGAGTTTGACCAACCGGCGGATGCGGCGCGAGGCCCGGCGCTTTCTGCTCGGCGATGACTTTGGCCTGTGGTGCGACCTTGTCGGCTTGCATCCGGACTTCGTGCGCTTCGTCGCCAGGAAGGCCGGCTACCTCGCCGACGAGAAGGCGTATTGGCAGAAGGTGCCGATCAAGGTGCCCGTCCTGGCCCCATCCCCTGATCCCGGCATTGCCGCCAGCCACGAGACCGTGCGCTCTAGCGCTGTTGGCCTCTGCGCGGCCACCCCTTTGAACACTTCTGGAGAAACGACCCATGCTTGATTTCAACGATATTCCGCCCGTTGCAGGCGGTCCTGTGGACCTCAACGCCCAGCGCGATGAGCTCAAACGCGAACTGCTGGCGCGGCTGCCAGCGGTGCTGATGGCACTGTTTCCGGCCGGCAAGATCCGGGGCAACAAGTTCCTGATCGGCAACATCCAGGGCGAGGCGGGCGACAGCCTGGAAATTGCGCTCGATGGCGACAAGGCCGGGCTGTGGCACGACCACGCGACCGGTGAAGGCGGCGATGTCTTCGCCGCGATTGCCGGCCACCTGGGTCTGGATACCAAACGCGACTTCGCGGCGGTGCTGGAGGCCGCTGCCCGGCTGGTGGGCCGGTCCCTGGTCACGCCGATGCCCACCCGCTCGGAGGTGCCCATCGATGCACTCGGGCCCCACACCGCCAAGTGGGACTACCTCAGCGCTACGGGCGAGCTGATCGCCTGTGTCTATCGCTACGACCCGGAGCCCGGTAAGAAGGAGTTCCGCCCCTGGGATGTGCGCGCCCGCATGTGCCGCGCCCCTGATCCCCGACCGCTCTACAACTTGCCCGATGTCTCGCGCGCCGACAGCGTGATCCTGGTCGAAGGCGAGAAGTGCGCCGACGCCCTGATCCGCATGGGCATCACCGCCACCACGGCGATGAACGGCGCCAAAGCGCCCATCGACAAGACCGACTGGACCCCACTGGCGGGCAAAGCGGTGCTGATCTGGCCGGATCGCGATGCGCCCGGCTGGGACTATGCCGAAGCCGCCGCGCGGGCCTGTGTCAGTGCCGGCGCGGTGTCGGTGGCGATTCTCGTGCCGCCCACGGATCGGCCTACCGGCTGGGATGTGGCTGATGCCGTCGAGGAAGGGTTCGAGGTGCAGGCCTTCCTCGACACGGGCGAGCGGCGCATCGTCAAGGCCGCCCCGAGCCTGTTGCCGACCTATAGCCTGGGCCATCTGCTCGATGACGATTCCCCCTTGCCACCGGATCTGATCGAGCCGCGCGTGCTCACCCCGGGCGGGATGCTGGTGTTTGGTGGTGCGCCCAAGGTGGGCAAGAGCGATTTCCTCTTGTCGTGGTTGACCCACATGGCCGGTGGCGCGGCGTTCCTGGGCATGCGCCCGAGCCGTCCGCTGCGCGTCTTTTACCTACAGGCCGAGGTGCAGTACCACTACCTGCGCGAACGGGTGAAGGGCATTGCCCTGCCGCCCAGCCGCGTCCTGGATGCGCGCACGCACTTCGTGGCCACGCCGCAGCTGCGCCTGATCCTCAACGACGAGGGGCTCGCGCAGGTGATTCCAGCGATGGAGCGTGCCTTCAACGGCTCGCCACCGGACGTGATCGCCATCGATCCGATCCGCAACGTCTTCGACGGTGGCGAGGGCCAGGCCAGCGAGAACGACAACGCGGCGATGCTCTACTTCCTGTCGCAGCGGGTCGAGCGTCTGCGCGATGCGGTCAATCCCAGCGCCGGGATCATCTTGGTGCACCACACCCGAAAACTCGGCAAGAAGCAGTTCGAGGAAGACCCGTTCCAGGCCTTGGCCGGGGCCGGCAGTCTGCGCGGCTACTACTCGACCGGGATGCTGCTGTTCCGCCCGGATGAGACGCGCACGCCACGCGAGCTGATCTTCGAGCTTCGCAACGGCGTGGCCATCCCGCAAAAGCACATCGACAAGATCGAGGGCGAGTGGCGCGAGATCAACCCCAGCGTGCGCCTGGCGATGCAGGACTACGGCGCCAAGCTCGATGCGGAGCGGCGGCGCAAGCATGACGTCATCTTGCAGATCATTTTTGAGGAAGCCTCCAAGGGGCGCTGCTACCTCGCGAGCCAGTTCGCCGACGCCTTTGAAAACGCCGATGGCCTGGGTGGCAAACGCACCATCCTCGACCGCCTCTCGGTGCTCGCCACCAAGGGCTACATCAAGTATTTCCGCAACGCCCATGACTACGGGCTGCCATCGGTCGGGCGCAGCAAATACGGCTACCTGTGTGTGGAAGACATGGTGCTGACCAGCACGCTCGATGAGATCGATCCGGCCACCGGCGAGCTCAGGAAAGTGCCCCTGCGCGTACTGCCCACCCACTACAAATCCCCGCTCACCGGTGCGCTTGTGGACGTCGAGAACCCTGACGTCTGGGTCTATCGGGACGAAGCCAGCCAGGAGTCCAATCCATGAAAAAAATCACCCGATACCCTGTCCAAACCGGCCTGCAATCTGGGCAGAAGTTTTGCATTCTGCATTCTGGCTGCACAGCCAAGCTTTTGATTCATATGGTTTTTCGTGGAAATTCAGACTGCAGAATGCAGCCTCGAAAAAATCGTCTGCATTCTGAAAAAACCAATGCACATCAACAACTTAGGTGCCAGCCAACACTGCACTGCAGACCCCCTATCTCTTATAGAGATAGAGAGGTAATACCCGCTGACGCGGTATTACCTCTCAGCTACTGCGTAAGGGTTGCGCGCGCCCAGGAGGTGGTGTGATGAAAAAACAGCCCCTGTGTTTCAGCACACCTCCTGGCCTGGGTGCCCGATTCTCGCTCGAGGGCCAGTCCTATGTGCTGATCAAGACGCAGCCCCATATCCGCCGCGACGGCAAACCCTCCGTGATCCTGACCTGGCGCAGCCAGTGCCTGAGCTGCGGTGCGGATTTCGAATTCACGACAGGACTGTCGCTGCTGTACGTCAATCGTCGCTGCCCAGCGCACCACGCGCCCGGTCGGCGTCCCCGAGCCCAACGGGCAGGAGGTGCCCAATGAACACGAGCATTCTGGCCCTGGATCTGGGCACGACCACCGGCTGGGCATTGGTCAGCCGCGATGGACTTCTCAACGGCGGCAGCGAGTCTTTCAAGACCACCCGCTTCGAGGGTGGCGGCCTTCGCTACCTGCGCTTCAAACGCTGGCTGACCGACATCAAGCAGTGTGCCGATGGGCTCGACTGGGTGGTGTTCGAGGAAGTGCGTCGGCACGCCGGAGTCGATGCGGCCCATGCCTACGGTGGCTTCATGGCGCACCTGACGGCCTGGTGCGAGCACCACCAGATCCCGTACCAGGGCGTGCCGGTGGGCACGATCAAGAAGCACGCCACCGGCAAGGGCAACGCCGGCAAGGCCGAGATGATCGCGGCCGCCAAGGCGCGCGGCATCACGCCGGTCGACGACAACCACGCCGATGCGCTGGCGCTGCTGGACTGGGCGATGGCCCAAGGGGGTGTGGCATGAGAACCCACTCGATTTCCATCCCCTGCGCCCTCGGGCGCTTGGCCCCGGCGTCACCCGCCAGCAGCGACGAACTGCGCGCGATGCGTGCAGCCGCTTGGCACAAGCAAGGCATCGTGGTCGTGCCGCTGGAGGACATCTACGACGACTGGGACCGGGCGTTTCTGACCGGCATCGCCACCAAGCTCTACGGTGCCCGTACTGCGGCTTCCCGCAAGAGCACACCTTGGTCAGAGGGCGAGGTGATCGACCGGGGCGATGGCGAGACCTGGACGGTGGTGGCGACCACGGCCAAGTCGATCACCGTGCAACGTGACCGTGATGGTGCGCTGGCCACCCTCGGGCAACTTGGGGAGGCACGGCCATGACCAAGAAAACCCAACGCGCCAAGGCCCGTACCGAGAAGAAGCCGCGCATCGGCGAGGAGCATATCCGCCCGGATGGCAGCGTGATCCGCTACGTGCGTGAGGAGGACGATGACCAGAAGCCCGTCGACCACTACCGCACTGTGGATACGCTGGCGCTGATGCTCAGGAACGGCAGCATCACCGGTGCCATGCACGATGCGGGGCAGCAGTTCTCGCAGGACTTCGCCCGCGCGTTCGGCAGTGGCGTTGCCAGCCCCAAGCTCGACGGTCTGCCAGGTGGCACCGCGCCCGGGCAGATGATGGTCGAGAGGAACGCCGGCGCTGCTCGTGCGGTTCGGGATGCACTGGATGCGGTGGGCGGCAGTGGCAGCCCGGCCGGATCGGCGCTGTGGTTTGTGGCCGGGCTGCAGATGTCGATCCGCGATTGGGCCTTGCGCGATGGCTGGAATGGCAAGCGTGTCGAGAAAAACGAGGCCAAGGGCATCCTGGTCGCTGCACTCGGCGTGCTGGCCCGGTACTACG
>NZ_JBKBVU010000130.1:0-8796 GCF_046289365.1 Caldimonas sp.
TTCCAAACCTACCTCCTCCCCTACAATCCCCCCGCTGCGGGCTCCGCGGCGACGTGCACAAAGTGTATACAGCAAAGAATACAGTAATCCTGGGAATTTCCCTGAACCGCCCCTGCTTCAGGACCCGCGGTACGTGGCGTAAGACCAGGGGCTCACGAGCAAGGGCACGTGGTAGCGCCCGGCCGCATCGGCGATGCCGAAATCGATGGGCACCACGTCGATGAAGGCCGGCTCGGGCAACGTCACCCCCTTGGCGCGGAAATACTCGGCCACCTCGAAGCTCAGCCGGTAGCGACCCACGGCCATGGTGGCTGCATCGAGCAGTGGGCCGCCGTCGTTGCGGCCGTCGTGGTTGAGCGTGAAGGTCTTGAGGGTCTGCGTGCCTGCGTCGGTGACGCGCTGCAGCGTGACCTTCATGCCCGCGGCCGGGCAGCCGTGCATGGTGTCGAGAACGTGGGTGCTCAGATGGCCCATGGGTGTCTCCAGGTTCGAAGTGGACGGGAACAGGGCGGCCGGCTTGCGCCTTCGCATTTTTTGTATACACTTTAGCACACACTTTTCGCCATTCCGCCCCGCCCTTCGGCGGCCCCTGTCAGCGACGCCCGAGCCTTGCGATGACCTCATCGTCCCCCCGCTACCCCCGCGACTTGCGCGGCCATGGCCGCAATCCGCCCGACCCCCACTGGCCCGGCCACTCGCGCGTGGCGGTGCAGTTCGTTCTCAACTACGAGGAGGGTGGCGAGAACTCGGTGCTTCACGGCGACGCCGGCAGCGAGCAGTTCCTGTCCGAGATGTTCAACCCCGCGGCCTTCCCGGCCCGCCACCTGAGCATGGAGGGCATCTACGAGTACGGCTCGCGTGTGGGTGTGTGGCGCATCCTGCGCGAGTTCGAGCGGCGGGGCCTGCCGCTCACCGTCTTTGGCGTGGGCATGGCCATGCAGCGCTGCCCCGAGGTGAGCGCCGCTTTCAAGGAGCTCGGGCACGAAGTGGCGTGCCACGGCTGGCGCTGGATCCACTACCAGAACGTCGACGAGGCCACCGAGCGCGAGCACATGCGGCTGGGCATGCAGGCCATCGAGCGCCTGATCGGGCAGCGCCCGCTGGGCTGGTACACCGGGCGCGACAGCCCGAACACGCGTCGCCTGGTGGCCGACTACGGCGGCTTCGAGTACGACAGCGACTACTACGGCGACGACCTGCCCTTCTGGCTGCAGGTGCGCCGCACCGACGGCTCGCTGGCGCCGCACCTGGTGGTGCCCTACACGCTGGACTGCAACGACATGCGCTTTGCGCTGCCCCAGGGCTTCAGCCATGGCGACGAGTTCTTCGAGTACCTGCGCGATGCTTTCGACGTGCACTATGCCGAAGGCCAGGAGCGCCCGGCCATGATGAGCATCGGCATGCACTGCCGGCTGCTGGGCCGGCCCGGGCGCATGCGCTCGCTGCAGCGCTTCCTCGATCACATCGAGAAGCACGACCGGGTGTGGGTGACGCGACGCATCGACATCGCGCGCCACTGGAAGGCCACGCACCCCTTCGACCCCGCGACCGCCTTCCTGTGGGAGTAAGCGCCATGCCCCTGACCCTGGACCAACTCAACGCGGCCAGCCCGGCCGGATTCGTCGCGCTGCTGGACGGCACCTACGAGCACTCGCCCTGGATCGCCGAGCGCGCGGCCGCACGGCGGCCCTTCGCCACCCTGGCCCAGCTCAAGCGCGTGCTGGTCGAGGTGGTGCGCGAGGCCGGCCGCGACGAGCAGCTCCAGCTCATCCGTGCCCACCCCGAACTGGCCGGACGGGCGATGGTCGCGCGCACCCTCACGGCCGAATCGACGAACGAACAGGGCCAGGCAGGCCTGACGCAGTGCACGCCCGAAGAGTTCGAGACCCTGCAGCGCCTGAATGCCCAGTACAACGCCAAGTTCGGCTTTCCCTTCATCCTGGCCGTGCGCGGCCCGCGCGGCACGGGCCTGGGCAAGGCCGAGATCATCGCCACCTTCGCGCGCCGGCTGGACAACCCGCCCGACGTCGAATTCGCCGAGGCGCTGCGCAACATCCACCGCATCGCCGAGATCCGCCTGAACGACAAGTTCGGCGTCGAGCCGACCCTGGGGCACCTCGTGTGGGACTGGGCCGAACGCCTTGCCGAGCACAGCGAGCCGGGCTATGCCGAGCGCGGCGAGCTCACCGTGACCTACCTCACCGACGCGCACCGGGCCTGTGCCCAGCGTATCTCGCACTGGATGAAGGCCGATTGCGGCTTCGACGAGGTGGAGATCGATGCCGTGGGCAACGTGGTCGCTCGCTACCACCCCGCGCCGGGCGCCTCGACGAAGTACCTGCTGACGGGCAGCCACTACGACACCGTGCGCAACGGCGGCAAGTACGACGGCCGGCTGGGCATCTTCGTGCCCATGGCCTGCGTGCGCGAGCTCTCGCGCCAGGGCCGGCGGCTGCCTTACGGGCTGGAGGTGGTGGCCTTCTCCGAGGAGGAAGGCCAGCGCTACAAGGCCGTCTTCCTGGGCTCGGGCGCGCTGGTGGGCCAGTTCGACATGCGCTGGCTCGACCAGGCCGATGCCCAGGGCATCACGATGCGCGAGGCCATGAAGCACGCCGGCCTGTGCATCGACGACATCCCCAAGCTGCGGCGCGACCCTCAGCGCTATCTCGGCTTCGTGGAAGTCCACATCGAGCAGGGCCCGGTGCTCAACGAGCTCGACCTGCCGCTGGGCGTGGTCACCTCAATCAACGGCGGCGTGCGCTACGTGGGCGAGATCCTCGGCACGGCCAGCCACGCCGGCACCACGCCGATGGGCCTGCGCCGCGATGCCGCCACCGCCGTGGCCGAGCTGGCCCTTTTCCTCGAAAAGCGCGCCTCGGCCGTGCCCGACCTGGTGGGCACCATGGGCCTCCTGGAGGTGCCCAATGGCTCGATCAACGTGGTGCCGGGGCGCTGCCGCTTCAGCCTGGACATCCGCGCCACCACCGACCCGGTGCGCGACGCCTGTGCCGCCGAGGTGCTGGCCGAGCTCGAGCGCATCTGCCAGCGCCGCGGCCTGCGCTACCGCATCGAGGAGACCCTGCGTGCCGCCGCCGCCCCCTCGGATCCCGCCTGGCAGCAGCGTTGGGAACATGCCGTCCAGGCCCTGGGCCTGCCGGTGCACCGCATGCCCAGCGGGGCCGGCCACGACGCGATGAAGCTGCACGAGATCCTGCCGCAGGCCATGCTCTTCCTGCGCGGCCAGAACGCCGGCATCAGCCACAACCCGCTCGAATCCATCACCAGCGACGACGCCGACCTGTGCGTGCGCGCCTTCTCGCACCTGCTCGATCAACTCTGCGCGGAACTCTCATGACCTCCCCCGCCCTCTACCAGGCCCTGGACGCCTGGATCGACGCCCACTTCGACGAGCAGGTGCGTTTCCTGCAAGAACTGGTGCGCGTGCCCACCGACACCCCGCCGGGCCACAACGCCCCGCATGCCGAGCGCACGGCCGAGCTGCTCGCCGGCTTCGGCCTGCCCGCCGAGAAGCACCCGGTGCCCGCCGACGAGGTGCGCGCCTACGGCCTGCAGTCGCTCACCAACCTGATCGTGCGCCGCCGCTATGGCGAGGGCCCGACGGTGGCACTGAACGCCCACGGCGACGTCGTGCCCCCCGGCGAGGGCTGGACGCACGACCCCTACGGCGGTGAGATCGTCGACGGCCGGCTCTACGGTCGCGCCGCCGCCGTCAGCAAGAGCGACTTCAGCACCTACACCTTCGCGGTACGCGCGCTGGAAGCGCTTGGCCGGCCCCTCAAGGGCGGCGTCGAGCTGATCTTCACCTACGACGAGGAGTTCGGCGGTGAACTTGGCCCAGGCTGGCTGCTGCGCCAGGGCTTGACGCGCCCCGACTACCTGCTGGCCGCCGGCTTCAGCTACCAGGTGGTCACCGCCCACAACGGCTGCCTGCAGATGGAAGTGACCGTGCACGGCGTGATGGCGCATGCCGCCATCCCCGACACTGGCGTCGATGCGCTGCAGGGCGCCGTGCGCATCCTGCACGCGCTGTACGCTCAGAACGAGCGCTACAAGGCCGTGCGCTCGCAGGTGCCGGGCATCTCCCACCCTTATCTCAACGTCGGCCGCATCGAAGGCGGCACCAACACCAATGTCGTGCCCGGCAAGGTGGTGCTGCGCCTGGACCGGCGCATGATCCCCGAGGAAAATCCGGCCGAGGTCGAGGCCGACATCCGCCGCGTCATCACCGAGGCGGCCGCAGGCTTCCCGGGCATCTCGGTCGACATCAAGCGCCTGCTGCTGGCCGAAGCCTGGAAGCCCGATGCCCGCAACGCCCCGCTCGTGCAGGCGCTGCAACGCCATGGCGAGGTGGTGTTCGGCGAGCCCATTCCCACCTCGGGCACGCCGCTGTACACCGATGTGCGCTTGTTCGGCGCCCACGGCATCCCCGCGGCCATCTACGGCGCCGGCCCGCGCACGGTGCGCGAGAGCAACGCCAAGCGCGCCGACGAGCATATCGTGCTGGAGGACCTGCGCCGCGCCACCAAAGTGGTGGCGCGCACGCTGCTGGACCTGCTGGGCTGAGCGCGCTTGCGTTCGACGCGCCCCTGCCGCCTAACGCACACCGACCCGGTCAGGCCCGGGGAGCCGTCAGGCCCGCGTCGAGCCCTTGGTGCGCCGGCCCGCTGGCCGGCTGGCGCAGCCGGCGGATGAGCGCCTCGAAGTCCTCGGCCGGCATCGGCCGGCCCAGGTGGTAGCCCTGGGCTTCGTGGCAGCCGTGCTCGCGCAGGAACTCGAACTGCTCGCGCGTCTCCACCCCCTCGGCCACCAGGCCCACCTGCAGGGTATGGGCCATCGCGATCACCGCGGCGGTCAGCCGCGTGTCGCTTGCCGAACCGGGCACCGCGCTCAGAAAGGAACGGTCGATCTTGAACTTGTCCACCGGCAGATCGCGCAGGTAGGCCAGGCTCGAGTAGCCGATGCCGAAGTCGTCGATCGCGATCGAGATGCCCAGCGCGCGCAGCCGCGCCAGCACGGTGGCCGTGGACAGCGTGTCTCGCACGATCGCGCTTTCAGTGATCTCCAGCTCCAGCCGCGAGGCCGGCAGCGCCGCGACCTCCAGGGCACGCGCGACCGTGTTCAGCAGGTCGTCGGCCTCGAGCTGGCGCGGCGAGAGGTTCACCGCCACACGCAGCCGCTCGCCGGTGGCGTCCTCCCAGCGGCGCAGTTGCATGCAGGCCTCGCGCAGCACCCAGGCCCCGATCGGCACGATCAGGCCCGTGTCCTCGGCCAGCAGCACGAACTCGCCCGGCGGCACCAGGCCCTGGCCGGGGCGCTCCCAGCGCAACAGGGCCTCGGCGCCCACCAGAGCGCCGCTGGCGCAGTCGAACTGCGGCTGGTAATACACCCGCATCTCGCCACGGTCGATGGCCTCATGCAGGTCGTTTTCCATGCGCAACCGGTCGGCCGAGTCGCGCGTCATGCTCTCGTCGTAGAGCTTGAAGTTGTTCCGCCCCGCCGCCTTGGCGTGGTACATCGCCGCATCGGCCGCGCGCATCAGCGTGGCCGGGTCGCTGCCCGCCTCGGGGAAGGTCGCCACGCCGATAGAGGGCGTGACCCGCAGCATGTGCGGACCCACCTTCATCGGATCGCCCAGCGCAGCGATCATCTTGCGCGCCACCAGCTCGCAGTCACCCACATGCGAGACCTTGGGCAACAGCACGACGAACTCGTCACCACCCATGCGCGCCACCGTGTCCGAGGCGCGCACCGTGGCGTGCAGCCGCTCGGCTACGATTTTGAGGATGCCATCGCCCACATGGTGGCCGAGTGAGTCGTTGATGTTCTTGAAGCGGTCCAGGTCGATGAACATCAGCGCCACGCAGTCGTTCTCGCGGCGTGCCCGCGTGAGGGCCGCACTCAGCCGCTCTTGCAGCAGCACGCGGTTGGGCAGGCCGGTCAGCGCATCGTGGTGCGCCATGTGGCGGATGTGCTCCTCGGCGCGCTTGCGCTCGGTCACGTCGTAGGAGATGCCCAGGTAGCCCGCCGGCTCGCCGGCTTCGTTGCTCAGTGTGGTCATCACCAGGATCACCGGTGTGCGGCGCCCGTCCTTGCGGATGCAGGTCCATTCACGCTCGTCGGGACGCCCCCGCCGCGCCCGGGCCATGAACACCTCCACGCCCGCGGGCACCGGTTCGCCCAGCTCGGCACTGAGCTGGGCCGCGCGCAGCGCGATCTCCTGGGGGTCGTGGTAGACGGTCGGTGTGGCGCGCCCGACCAGTTCATCGGCGCTGTAGCCCAGCAGCATCTCGGCCGCCGGGTTCATCGCCTGGATCACGCCGCGCAGGTCGAGCGCCACGATCGCAAAGGGGGCGCTGTCGTAGATCGTGCGCCGCAGCGCATCGGCGCGACGCAACTGGCGCTGCGACTCCTCGATCGCCAGCTCGGTGGCGCGCCGCTCGCTGATGTCGCGCAGCATCGCCACGCTGTGCGGCCGGCCATCGAGCTCAACGTCACTGACGGCCAACTCCAGCGGGAAGAGCAGCCCGTCGCGTCGCAGGCCGGTCACCTCGCGCCCCGGGCCTGCCGCCCAGGCCAGCGCCGCCCCCACTCCTTCTCGGGCCGTCTCGGCCGGCGGCAGCAGCTCGTTGACGCTGGCGCCGCGCAGCTCGGCTTCGGTCGCTCCGAACATGCGTGCCGCCGCCGCATTGACGTCGACGATGCGGCCGTCGCGGTCGAAGGTGATGATGCCGTCGACCGTGCCATCGATCACGTTGCGCAGCCGCGCCTCGCTCTCCTTGGCCTGACGGCTCAGATACTGGGCCAGCGCGGTGGCCCGTGTGTAGCGCCCGGCGAACACGCGCAAGGCCATCCACAGCACGATCGAACCGGCCAGCCCGCCCAGCAGCACTGTCAGCGGATACGGATCGGTGCGCGGGTCGATCGGGCGGCGCGTGATCACCACCTCCCACATCCGCCCGCCCACGGCCTTCACATTGACCCGCTGGTCTCGGGGGGCCACGTGCTCGGGCAGCGCGTAGGACGAGGACCAGACCTCATTGCCCTGCAGCACCACCGCGCGCTCCTCCACCGGCTGGCCGCTGCGGTAGCCTTCGTCTCCGATGTCGGTGATGCGCACGTGATAGCGGCTCGCATCGTGCTCGACCAGCGCATAGCGCAGCAGGTCGGCCGAACGCAGCACGATGCTGACCTGCCCCGTGTGCACCGGCTCGCGCACGACACCCTCCGGTTCCTCCGGCACGGAGAACAGCGCCGCGCGGATCACGAAACCACGGGTGGGCACCGCCCCTTGCAGCAACGTCAGCGGGGCCGACAAGGCGGGCCTGCGCGTGTCGCGGGCCCGCTCCAGCGCTGCGCGTCGCGCCGGCTCGGCCGCCTGGTCGTGACCGAACACGGCCTCGTTGCCCTCCATCGGCTCGTTGTAGAGCACCGGGAAGTACTCCTCCCGTTCGCCCGGCGGGTGGATGCGGAAGTCCGGATACCCCTGGGGCCGCAGGCTCGTGTCAGTGCGCACCGAGGCCTCGAAGCGCTCCCGTTCGGAGCGGGTCACGCGCGGGGCGTACTGCACCGCCTGCAAAGCCGGGTAGCGGTCCTGCGCCCGCAGCGAACGGAAGTGCTCGTGAAACTCACGCCGGCTCACATGGTGGCTGGCCTCGAACAGCGCCGACAGGCTGGCAGCCAGGTCCATATAGCGCTCCAGCGAGTCCACGATGCGCGCCACCTTCTCGCTGGCCAGCGCTTCGAAACGACGGTCGTAGGCCTCACGCAGCGCCTCGGCACTGTGGTGCCATCCGTAGGCGCTGGCGGCCACGCCCAGCACCAGCACTGCATCAGCCAGGCGTCGGTACAGCACCGGTCGCTCGGGCGGGTGAGGCAGGGAGTGGTCCATCGGTCGGGCGTGTGGGGCAAGCTGCGCATGCTACCGTGCCTGCCGGCACCCCGTGCGCCGGCCCACCCCCCGAGTCCGGCGGCCCCGAGACCTTTGCACGGCATTCATACGCTGAGCTGCGCGGCTCAGCCGCGCTGGCGCAGCGCACGCGACAGCAGGATGACCGGCACCAGCCCCACCAGCACGATGGCCAGCGAGGGCAAGGCCGCCTCGCCCAGGCGTTCGTCCTTGGCCATCTGGTAGGCGATCACCGCCAGCGTGTCGCTGTTGAAGGGCCGCAACACATAGGTGGCCGGCAGCTCCTTCATCACGTCGACGAAGACCAGCAGTGCCGCCGCCAGTGCCGAGCGCCGCAGCAGAGGCAGGTGCACCCGGCCCAGCAGGCGCCAGCGGGTGGCCCCCAGCATGCGCGCCGACTCGTCCAGCGTGCCCGCAATCCGGGCATAGCCTGACTCCACCGACTGCAGCGCCACCGCCGAGAAACGCACGAGGTAGGCATAGAGCAGCCCCAGGGCCGTACCGGTGACCAGGGCCGTGGCCCCGGTGTCGGGCCAGCGCGCCTGCACCCAGGCGGCCGGCAGCAGGATGCCCACGGCGATCACCGCCCCGGGCACGGCATAGCCCAGCGACACCACCCGGGCCGCGACCCGCAGGCCGGGGCCCGGCCGCTCGCGCAGCGCAAAGGCCAGCGCCAGCGCCAGCCCCACGGCCGCCAAGGCCGCCAGTGCGGCCAGCCGGAAGCTCGTCCAGCCCCACTGGACGAAGCGCGCCCAGGGGATCCCCACCTCGGCATAACGCGCCTCCTGCCACAGCAGGTGCAGCAGCACCGCCACCGGCAGCACGAAGCCCAGCAGCACCGGCAGCGCACACAGGGCCCAGGCCAGGGC
>NZ_JBKBVU010000341.1:0-1790 GCF_046289365.1 Caldimonas sp.
CTTTCCTGGCGCCGAAGCAGCAGCCCGATGAACTGGGCCGGCTCGGTTCGTACCGGGTGCTGAAGGTGCTCGGCAGCGGCGGCATGGGCGTGGTGCTGCAAGCCGAGGACCCGGCCCTGAAGCGGCTGGTGGCGCTCAAGGTGATGCGGCCCGAGTTGGCGGCCAAGGAAACGAATCGGCAGCGCTTTCTGCGCGAGGCGCAGGCGACCGCCGCCGTCGAGCATTCGCACATCGTCCCCATTCTGCACATCGGGCAGGAAGGCGAGGTGCCGTACATCGCCTTGCCGTTCCTCAAGGGCGAACCGCTGGATGAACGGCTGAAGCGTGAGCCGCAGTTGACCGTGGCCGAGGCGGTGTGCATCGCCCGGCAGACGGCCGAGGGGCTGGCGGCGGCCCATGAGCATGGCCTGATCCACCGCGACATCAAGCCGGCCAATCTCTGGCTGGAGGCGAGCCCCGGCCGTAAGTCCGGGGAGATCAACATCAAGATCCTCGATTTCGGCCTGGCCCGCGGCCTGGCGGATGACACGCATCTGACCCAATCGGGCACCATCGTCGGCACGCCGGCGTACATGGCGCCGGAGCAGGCCCGCGGCGAAAAGGTCGATGCCCGCTGCGACCTGTACAGCCTGGGGGTGGTGCTGTACCGGCTGTGTACCGGCGACGTGCCGTTCAAGGGGAAGGACACGCTCAGCCTGCTCACTGCCTTGGCCCTGGACACGCCGACCGAGCCGCAGCAGCTCAACCCGGACATCCCGGAGGCGTTGAACGATCTGATCGTGCAGTTGCTGGCCAAGCAGCCGGCCGAGCGGCCCGCCAGCGCCGCCGAGGTGGTGGAGGCACTGCGGGCCATCGAACGGGATGCGGAGCAAACGCAGGTACTTCCCTCGCCCCCGCTTCGGCGGAGAGGGGCCGGGGGTGAGGGGGCGGCACCACCCCGCCGCCGTCTCCCGCTGCTGCTCGCCCTGGCCGGCGGCCTGGCGGCCCTCCTCGTGCTGGGCATCGTGATCTTCTGGCCGACGCCGCAGGGGACGGTGCGCATCGAGAGCGACGACCCGGACGTGCAGATCGTGTTCGACCAGAATGGCCCGACCATCAAGGGCGCGGACAAGCAAGACATCGCCTTGCGCGCTGGCGAGCATGGCTTCGTCGTGAAGCGTGGCGACCTGACGTTCGAGACGACGAAGTTCGTCTTGAAGAAAGGCGAGACGGTGACGCTCAAGGTGGAGCTGCTCGGCGGCAAACTGCAAGTGGTGCAGGATGGGCAGGTGGTGGCCGCGCGCGAGGTGCCGTTGGCGAAGTCCTTCAAGAACAGCCTTGGGATGGAGTTCGTGCTGGTGCCCAAGGGCAAGTTCTGGATGGGCGGATCCGGCGGCAACGTGGGCAATCAGGAGGTGGAAATCCCGCACGATTTCTACCTGGGCAAGTACGAGGTGACGCAGGAGGAATGGGAGAAGGTGACGGGGCTGAATCCGAGCAGTTTCAAGACCGTGGCCGGGGTAGCGCCGGCGGATCAGAAGCGGTTTCCGGTGGAGATGGTGTCGTGGGACGATTGCCAGGAGTTCCTCAAGCTGGTGAATGACAAAGCGAAGGAAGCTGGCTGGGTGTACCGCTTGCCGACGGAGGCGGAATGGGAATATGCTTGTCGAGGAGGGCCTTCTTCCAACAGGTTCGATTACGGCTTCGATTTCTATTTCGAGAAGCCGAGCCTGCAACTCCAGCCGGACCAGGCGAACTTCAACAACATCCTGAAGCGGACGTGCAAGGTCGGCAGTTACCAGCCGAACAAA
>NZ_JBKBVU010000131.1:0-3421 GCF_046289365.1 Caldimonas sp.
AGCCGCACGGTGAAGCTGCTGCCCCGGCGCAGCAGCTTCACCGTGCGGCTGGCGCTGCGCCCACATGACGGCAGCGATCACTGGATCGAATGGGCCGCGCACTGGCTGCCGGACGAAGGTCACTACCTGTGCCTGCTGCACGACGTGACGGCATTGATGCGCTCGGCGCGCACGCAGGCCGAGCAGTTGCGACTGCTGGCCGACAACGTGCCCTCGGCGCTGGCCTACTACGATGCCCACACCTTCCGCTGCATCTTCGCCAACCGCACCTACGCTCAGGGTTTCGGCTGGGACGAGCAGTCCATCGTTGGGCGCACCTTCGCCGAGGTGATCGGCGCGCAGGCGGCGCGCGAGATCGAGCCCCACGTCCAAGCCATGCTGCACGAGCGCCGCTCGATCAGTTACGAGCGCCGAGCCGTGCGTCCCGATGGATCGGCGCAATGGATCAAGGTGAACCTGATGCCTCACCTGGACGCCTCGGGCACACCGCAGGCGGCCCTGGTGCTCATCACCGACGTGACGCAGCAGCGCCAGGCCGAGCAGGATCTGCGCGAGTCTGAGGAGCGCATGGCGCGTTTCATGCACGCCAGTGCCGAGGGCGTGGTCTTCCACAGCAACGGCATCATCGAGGACGTGAACCAACCCGTGTGCGACCTCACCGGCTGCAGCCGCGAGGAGCTGATCGGCCGCTACGCGCTGGACTTCGTGCCACCGGAATACCACCCCAAGGTGCTGGCCCTGCTGGCCGCCGCGCAGGATGCGACCTACGAGAGTGAGATCATCCACCGCGACGGCTACCGCATTCCTGTGGAGTTCATCGGCCGCACGATGATGCGCAACGGCCAGCGGCTGCGCATGTCCATCGTGCGGGACATCCGCGACCGGCAGGCAGCGCAGGCGCGCATCCATCATCTGGCCCACCATGACGCGCTCACCGGACTGCCCAACCGCATGTCCTTCATGGAGCACCTGGATCAGCGCATGGCCCAGGCGCGCCGGGCCGACGAATCGCTGGCCCTGCTCTTCATCGACCTGGACGACTTCAAGCGCGTGAACGACTCGCTGGGACACCTCGTCGGCGACAGGCTGCTGCAGACCGTCGCCCAGCGCATCACCGACAGCCTGCGCGGCAGCGATCGCGTGGCCCGCTTCGGCGGCGACGAGTTCATGGTGCTGCTGGGCGGCGTGCACACGCGCGCCGACGTGGAGGACGTGGCCCGCAAGCTGCTCGAAGCGATCGAGCGGCCGATCGAGGTCGACGCTCGCTGGCTCAGCGTCACCCCGTCGGTGGGCATCGCGCTCTTTCCCGCGCATGCCCAGTCGCCCGGCGAGCTGATCATGAATGCCGACAGCGCGATGTACCAGGCCAAGGCCCACGGGCGGGCCACCTACCGCTTCTTCGACCCTTCGCTGGCCAGCGCTGCCTTCGAGGCGCTCGAACTGGAGAGCCAATTGTCCCGTGCCTTGGCCGAAGACCAGTTCCGACTGCATTTCCAACCCCAGGTGCTGACCCACGACGGCACGCTGGTGTGCGTGGAGGCCCTGCTGCGATGGCAGCACCCCGACGGCCGGCTGCTGATGCCGGGCGACTTCCTTGCGGTGGCCGAGCAGCAGCGACTGATGCAACCGATCGGCCAATGGGTGGTCCGACAGGCCCTGCGCACTGCGCGGCGCTGGCGCGAGCAGGGGCTGACCGACGCCCGCATCGCCCTCAATCTGTCGGCGGTGCAGTTCCAGGCCGCGGGCTTCGTCGACGGGATCGAGCGGCTGCTCGCCGACGAAGGCGCCGGCGGGCAATGGCTGGAGTTCGAACTGAGCGAGCGGCTGCTGATGAATGACGTGCCGCAGGTCAAGCAGCGGCTGTCGCGCCTGAAGGCCTTGGGGGCGCACATCGTGGTCGACGACTTCGGCACCGGCTACTTTTCGCTGCGCTACCTGCGCGAACTGCCGGTGGACAAGGTCAAGATCGACCGCTCCTTCGTGCGCGATCTGCCGCAGGCCGCCGACTCGGCCGCTATCGCCTGCGCGATCATCCAAATGGCGCGCCACTTCGGCCACGGGGTGGTCGCCGAGGGGGTGGAGACCACCGCCCAGCGCAGCTTCCTCTTGGCGCAGGGCTGCGAAGCCCTTCAGGGCGAAGCCATCAGCCTGCCGCTGCCCCAGCCGGCCTTCGAGGCCTGGATCCGCGAGCATCGGCCTGCACGACGGCGCTGAGCTTTCAAGGCCCCTGGAAGCCGCGGGCGCGCAGCGTCACGACCAGCGTGTCGCGATGACCGGGCCCGTCCAGTGGCTGGATGGGTGTGCTTTCGTGGATCACGCGTTCATCGTCCAGCAGCAGGGCTGACCAGGGTTCGGTGAGCGTGAAGCGGATGCCGTGGCTGCCGTGCGCCTCGAACACCCGCGTCTCGCCGCCCTTGATGCCCGAGCGCGCCACCAGCACCACGGCGACGAGGTCGACGCCGTCACGGTGCGCTCCCTCGGGCGTGGGGCGGCCGATGCCGTCGGTCGTGTCGATGCGGAACTGGTGCACCTCCACGTACCAGGGCTGCTCCCCCTTGAGCCGACTGGCACAGCGCGCCAGCGCGTGGATCAGATGAAGAAAGGCCGGCGCCTCCAGCATCTGCAGGGACACCGGCTCGAACCAGCGCTCCAGGCCCCCGTGCAGGGCGTTGTACTCCACTGGCTGCCAATGGGCCCGATGGGGCACCGTGCGGTGGCGGCCGCCCTCGACCACCAGGCAGGCGTGTCGGCGCCGGCGATAGCGCCCGCCGTCGCGCAGATAGGCATCGGCCGGCAGGTCGTCCCACAAGGGCGACAAGTCGGCAAAGCCGCCCTCGGCCACGCCGCTGAAGGCGGCCAGGCCGGCGGCATCGAGCACGGCAAAGCCCCGCTCGCGCAGGGCATCCTCCACCAGGGTGGGCGGGGTCAGGGGCGCAGGCAGCAACATGGGCATTCGGCAGCAGGCAGACAGGCCCTCACTGTAGCGCCGCGCCGGCCAGCGTGCAGGCTGAGCAGGCGCTCAGCGCCCGGCAACGAAGGCATCACGGGCCCGCCGGCCCTCCTCGGGGTGGTCGGTGAAGAAGCCGTCCAAGCCCTGTGCCAGCAGGGCGCGGACCCATCCGGCCATGTCGCCCAGGCCACGCGGGTCGTCGCCGACGTCGAAGTCATCGGGCAGGAAGGAGTTCTCGGCGCGCACGGTCCAGCCATGCACCACGAGGCCGGCCTGATGGGCATCGCGCACCAGCGTGGTGGGGGGGCCGAGGCGACGGCCGGCCAGCGGAATGATCAGTTGGGTGTGGGCACCGATGCCCTGGGCATAGGTGGCGATCTCGGCCAGGCCGGCTGGCTGGGCAAGGTCGCGGTAGGTGCGGACGTAGGAGGGGGAGGGGGGAGAAGAGAGAGGGGAGGAGGAAGGGGGAGG
>NZ_JBKBVU010000131.1:3431-8720 GCF_046289365.1 Caldimonas sp.
TTGGCGGGGCAGTGTCGTGGGAGGTGCGGGTGTCGCCGTCGGCGGCGAAATCGTAGTGCTGCCCGCGGGCAGCGAGCAATTGCACCAGCGGCACGCGCGTCATCTGGCGCAGGCGGCGCAGGTTGCCCACCTCGAAGGACTGGATGAAAACTGGCGAATCGGGGGCCTGGTAGCCATGGCGGTCCAGCAGCGTGACCAGGGGTTCCTCCAGCGGCAGGCCGATGCCGCGGAAGTAACTCGGATGCTTCGTTTCGGGGTAGATGCCCACGGGCCTGAAGGGCACGGGGCGGCCCGGGCTGCGGGCGTCGTCATGCGCCTGCAGCCGGCGCCGCGCGTTGGCCTGGTCGACGAGCTGCAGCACCTCCTCGAAGGTGGGAATCTCGAACAGGCCGTCGAAGCGCGTGTTGCCCGGTCGCAGTTGGGGAATGCGCTCGCGGGCGCGCAGGGTTTTGAGCTCGGCCAGCGTGAAGTCCTCGGTGAACCAGCCGGTGATGCGCTGGCCGTCGATGGTCTTGGTGGTGCAGCGTGCGGCGAACTCCGGGCGCTCGGCGACGTCGGTGGTGGCTTCGCGCACCGCGCCACCCGGGCCAAGCAAGGCCAAGGCATTCTCGTGGCGCGCCACCAGCACCCCGTCCCGGGTGATCACCAGATCGGGTTCGATGTAATCAGCCCCCTGCTCGATGGCCAGCGCGTAGGCCGCGAGCGTGTGCTCGGGCCGCTCGCCGCTGGCACCGCGGTGGGCGATCACCAAGGGATCGGCCAGCGGCGCGGGCTGCACCCCCCTGGCACCCTGGGCGTGAAGTGACGTCGGCGACAGCCAGGCCGCAGCACCGAGCAAGCCCACGGACCTCAGCCAGCGGCGGCGATCGGGCGACATTGCCCGGCTCAGTCGCGGATCAGCCGCCATGTCAGCAGCGCGCTCACGCCCGCATTGACCAGCCCCACCATGCCGACGAGCACCCTGCCCAGGGGCGTGAGCGGCAGGGCCTGCAGGGCCCAGGCGCACAACGACGACAACAGGCTGAAGGCCAGCATCAGCCAAAACATCGGGTCACGGGGCCTGAACAACCGGGACAGTTTCATGGGCCCCATGATGCCGCCAATGAGCACGGTCGGCGCAAATGGTGTACAGTACGCTTCAGGTACACGCCAGACCGTCGGTCTTTGAGGTCTTCCCCGTCTTGCCAGGGTTCGCCCGCGCAAGCCTCGTTCGAATCCCCGGGTTCCGTCTCTAGAGTGTTTCCTGCAGGTGCCCTGTGCACGCTGTACAAGGCCTGCTTTTTCCATTTCATTTTCAAAGGAACGCTCCATGAGCACCCAAACCGGCACCGTCAAGTGGTTCAACGAAAGCAAGGGCTATGGCTTCATCGCCCAGGACAGCGGCGGCGCCGACCTGTTCGCCCATTTCCGCGACATCCAGGGCACGGGCTTCAAGACGCTGCAGGAAAACCAGCGCGTCGAATTCGAAGTCAAGCAAGGCCAGAAGGGCCTGCAGGCGGCCAACATCCGCCCGCTGTAATCCCCCTCGGGCTTGCGCCCGACACAAAAAGCCGCAGCAGCCGCTGCGGTTTTTTTTGCCTCTTGCAATTGCCCGGCTTGACCGAGGCTGCAAGGCTGGCCTCACAATCGCGCATGACCCGCTACACGCCTCTTCCGACGCGGCCCTTGCGCATCGGCATCTCGGCGCGTCTGCTCTACCAGGTTCCGCCCGAGCTGGGGTTTCGCAACAAGACCTTGCAGTACCTCGAGCAATCGCTGGCCCACTGGATCATGGAACACGGCGCCATGGCTTTCATGGTGCCGGCGGTGGCCGAGGACAGCCGCCGCGCCGCCCGCCACCTGTCGGTGGACGAGTACGTGGCCGAGCTTGACGGCCTGGTGCTGCAAGGCGGTGCCGACGTCGCCCCCCAGACCTACGGCCAGGAGCCGATCGACCCGCGCTGGAGCGGCGACCCGGTGCGCGACCGCTATGAACTCGCCCTGCTGCGCTCCTTCCTCGACCAGGGCAAGCCGGTCATCGGGGTGTGCCGCGGCTGCCAACTGCTGAACGTGGCCTTCGGCGGCACGCTCTATCAGGATCTGCAGACGCAATGCCCCAACACCCACCGTCACGTGGATGCCGAGCTGTACGACCAGTTCGAGCACGACATCACCTTCTTGCAGGGCTCGCAGCTCGCTCAGCTCTACCCGAATGCCACGCAACTGCGAGTGACCAGCATCCACCACCAGGCCGTGGCGCAGTTGGGCAAGCAGGTGGTGGTGGAGGCCGTGTCCTCGCTCGACGGCGTGGTCGAGGCCATCCGCTGGACCGGCGAGGGCTACGCGCGCGGCCTGCAATGGCATCCCGAGTTTCACCAAGGCCGGGGCAACCTGATCGACAGCGCCCCCATCATGCTCGACTTCCTGCAGGTGGCGGCGCAAACAGCCATGCGCAAGCTCGACGATCCAGCCTGCCCCGACCGCCGGCCACCGCGCGCGCCGCTGCGGCTGCGCGCCGACCGGGAGGCCGCGACACCGGCCCAGGCGGCCGCCGCGTCGCCTAAGTGACGGCGCGCATCGGCCGGCCGTGGTGTCATCGCCTATACGGCCCGCCTGCGGCCACCCCGACACCCCCTAGGAGACACCATGACCCACACCGTCAACCACCAGATCCGCCTGGCCTCGCGCCCCGTGGGGTTGCCCACCGACGGCAACTGGCAGTTCACCACCGAGCCCGTGACGCAGCCCGGCCCTGGCGGCGTGCTGGTGAAAGCGCTCTATCTCTCGCTCGATCCGGCCATGCGCGGCTGGATGAACGAGGGCAAGTCCTACATTGCGCCAGTCGGCCTCGGTGAGGTGATGCGCGCCGGCGGCGTGGGCCGGGTGGTGGCCTCCAACCACCCGGACTTCGCGGTGGGCGACGCCGTGAGCGGCAGCCTGGGCGTGCAGGAGTACTGCCTGATCCCGGAGCACGAGATCCGCCGCAGCGGCCTGGCCCGCATCGACCTGCGCGCCGGCAGCTGGACGCAATGGCTCAACGTGCTGGGCATGCCCGGCATGACGGGCTATTTCGGCCTGATGGACATCGGCCAGCCCAAGGCGGGCGAGACCGTGGTCGTCTCGGGCGCAGCCGGTGCCGTCGGCCAGACGGTGGGGCAACTGGCCAAGATCAAGGGCTGCCGCGTGGTGGGCATCGCCGGCGGGCCGGCCAAGTGTGAATGGGTGGTGCGCGAACTGGGCTTCGACGCCTGCATCGACTACAAGAACGGCGACGTACGCGCCGGCCTGAAGGCGCATTGCCCGCAGGGCGTGGACATCTACTTCGACAACGTGGGCGGCGAGATTCTCGACACCGTGCTCACCCGCATCAACCGCAAGGCCCGCATCATCATCTGCGGGGCCATCAGCCAGTACAACAACACCACGCCGGTGGCCGGCCCGAAGAACTACCTGTCGCTGCTGGTGAACCGCGCCCGCATGGAAGGCATGGTCGTGTTCGACTATGCCGACCGCTACCCGCAGGCCATCGCCGAGATGGCGGGGTACCTGCGCGAAGGGCGCATGCATTCCCGCGAAGACGTGGTGCGCGGTCTGGAGAACTTCCCGCGCACGCTGCTCAAACTGTTCAACGGTGAGAACTTCGGCAAGCTCGTCCTGCAGGTGGCCGACGACACTGCCTGAAGGGCCCACGCCGGCGGCCGGCGCACGCGGGCACACCGGCCGCTGCGAACAACCCGCTCATTGTGGGCGGGGCTCCACCGTCAGCAGGTTGTCCACGCTGAGCACGCCGTGCACGCCGGCGGCAAGCTGGGTGGCTCGGTCACGCGCCTCGGGGCTGGGAGCCGTGCCCGTGAGCTTCACGCGCCCGGCCGTGGTGTCCACGTCGATCGCCAGCGCGCTCAGCTGGGGATCGTTGGCCAAAGCGGCGCTCACCTGGGCCGTGATGGCCGCATCATCGAGCGCCTCGCCCGCGCGCCGGACCTGCTCGCCGATGGCCTGGCCCGCGCGCTCCATGCCCTGGCGGGCTTCCTGACCCAGTTCACGCACCGAGGTCTCTGCCTGTGCGACGGTCGCATCGGCCTGCGGGACCAGGGCCTGCCCCTCCTGCGACTTGCCACAGCCCACCAGGGCCAGGGCAGCAATCACGGGCACGACCAGGAACGTGGTCTTCTTCATGGCGTTTCTCCTTGCGAGTCGTTGGTGCCGCAAGACGCGGCGGGGGCGGCGGGCCGTCTTGGCCCGACGCTCGGACCGATCGAATCGATGCGGTTGAGACGAACTCTAGGAACACCGCGGCGCCCACACTGTCGGCGCCTGCCCGGGCGAGCCTGTCGGCCGGTGCCGACAGTGGTAACGATTGGGAACGAGTTCGCCCGTCTCAGAAGGGGCTTCGACCCTGCGCCGGTCGCAGGCGGCCCGGACGGAACACGGTGCGGACAAAATCGAACGATCGTTCGATAATGGGTGCTCGTCAACGATCCGAAGGTTCCCATGGACGCTCCCACCCCTCTGTCTCATCTGCTCGCGCAGCGCCGACGCGACGGTGATGCCGTCGTCCTGCCCGTCCTGCCGGATTGGCTGCAGGGCCGCACGGCCTTCGGCGGCCTCATCGCCGTGTACGGGGTGGCCGCGATGCGCGACGTGACCGGCAGCCCATGGCCCCTTCGGGCCCTGCAGACCAACTTTGTCGCTCCGGTGAGTGCCGGCGAAGTCCGGGTGGCCGTGGAGCTGCTGCGGTCGGGGCGCCACGTGCGCCAGGTGCAGGCGCGGGTGTCCCAGGGCGACCAGGTGGCTGCCGTGCTGGTCGGCGTGTTCGGCGCCAGCCGGGAGACCCGCCTGCCGGCGCTGGACCCGCGCCGCCCCGAGGTGGCGCGGGGGCCGGACGAGGTGCCCGCACGGCCTTATGAGCCCGGGCTGGCCCCCGCTTTCACGCAGCACCTGGACTTCCGGTGGGCCGAAGGGGGATGGCCCTCGTCAGGCACCGACACCTGGCTGTCGCGCATCCACCTGAGGCTGCACGACGCCCGGGGCGTGGACGCGGAGCTCCTGTCCATCCTGCTGGCCGATGCCCCGCCCACGCCGGCGATCAGCCGTTTCAACGCGCCCGTACCGGCCAGCTCGGTGTCGTGGTCGCTGGAGCTGCAGCCGCATGCCCTGCCCGATGAGGCCTCGGCCATGGCCGGCTGGTGGCGCGTGGACAAGGACACGCACGCTGGCGCGGGTGGCTATGTGAGCGAGAGCACCCGCCTGTGGTCGCCCGAGAGACGGCTGGCGGCACTGGGCTACCAGGTGGTGGCAGTGTTTGGCTGA
>NZ_JBKBVU010000132.1:0-8449 GCF_046289365.1 Caldimonas sp.
GGCCTGCGTCGCGGTCGGCGTCGATCAGCGCCTGCAAGGCCGGCACCATGGCCTGGCGCAGCGTCTGCCATTGCGTCTGGACCAGCTCACGGAAGGCCTGGATCGAGGCGTCCGACAGCCCTTCGGCGAACAAGGCCTGATCGAAATGCTGCGAGCCGCTGCCCAGCAGGTTGGCCACCGCCCCTGAAAGATGGTCGCCCACGTTGTCGCCCAGGAAGCGCAGCATCCGGGCGGTGTCGCCGCGGGGCACGAAGGCCTCGCGACTCAGGTGCACGGTGTCGCGCGCCTCGTCCAGCGTCGCCATGCCCAGCCGCACCAGTTCTTCGAGCAGGCTGCGCGGATGCACGTCCCGGGTGACCGAATGCGCCAGCGATTCGAAGCTGGGCGCCTGGCCTTGGCGTGGCAGCGCGAGCGGGCGGCCGCGCCCGTCCCGGTAGTCGGGGTCGGTCATCCAGCGGGCGAACACCTCGCTGGCGTGCGAGCGGGGCGGGGCCGGTCGTTCGGGGGGCTGCACGATGCGGGTGACCTCCCGGCGCGACAGGCCGGTGGTCGTGCTGATGCGGCTGACACGCCGGTGTTCCGGCAGGTCCGGGTGGGCGGCATGGGCGGCCCGCACGAAGGCGGACTTGGCCAGTTCTTCGAAAGCGGAATAGGGCACCCCCCGCGCCACTGCCAGCCGGGCCAGAGGCTCCAGCACGGCCGACAGCGCCTCCAACAGCGCCTGCTGCTCGGGCGCTTGGGTGTTGTTGGGGGGCGGTTCGTGGGTCATGGCGGCAGGGGGGGACTGCCCGGATTCTGCGGCAAATGGGCGGGGCGCCTTTTCGACACCCCGCCCGGCGGGCCGCGTGCGGTCTACTACCTACTACCGCGATGCGCCATCAGTCCTCGAACTCCACGCGCACAGCTTGCAGCACGCCGCCGAGCATGAAGCGGCCACGCACCTCGACCTTGGCGCCGGGGATCAGATCGGCCAGCGTGCCGTCCTCAAAGCGCAGGATGTGGTCATAGGAGACGGTGATGTCGCCGTGCACTTCGTGGCGCAGCACGAAGGTCTCTGTGGCGGTGTCCACCGAGACGACCGTGCCGTGCAGTTCATGGCGCTCGTCATCGTCGTCACCGTCCTCCTTTTTGACCACCGCGGCCTTCATCACGCCCGCTTCGATCTGGCCTTTGACCTCCACCTCGTCGCCGCAAGTGACGAAACCATCGCGCAAGAGGGCGGTGCTGGCATCCACCGGAATGCCGTTGACGCTGAAAGAGGTGTTGGAGGTGCAGGTGTCCACCACGCCTTCGATCTCAGACTCCACCCGATCCAGCGTAGGACGGCGCACCCCATGCTTGACGCTCACGGCCACCCACTGGTCGGCCGTGTTCTTCTCGGTGCGCAGCCTCACGCGCACGCGCAGACCGTCGGCCAGGTTGGGGGGCAAGTCCGAGACCTCGCCGTAATAGATGGTTTCGGAGCCCAGCCGGAAGGTGCGCGCCGTGGTGTCCAGGGCGCTGACAATGCCGCGCAGCTTGTAGAACTCGGCATCGTCTTCGGCCTCGACGCGGGTGGCCACGTAGCGGCCGGCGGCGGCGTTGAAGTAGCCGTGCACCTCGACGACAGCGCCGGGGGCCAGGCTGGCCAGGCCCTGCGGCAAGTCCTCAAACTGGGTCTGGGGCCGCACTTCGATCGTCTGGCCGAACAGCACGAAGGTGCTGCTGCTCAAGTCCACCGAGCTGACCGGACCGACGAACTCATTGGCCCAGCGCACCCGCAGAGCGCGGCCCACACCGCGATCGCGATCGACGTCATCGCCCTCGATCTCCACCCACATGCCGATTTTCAGATCGGCGCGACGCCCCTCGCGGTCCTCATCGTCGAGCACGACGGCGCTGCGGTCATCGAAGCGCACGCCATTGACGACGATAGAGCCGTAGCCAGTGATCTGGCCTTGGGTGTAGGACGTGGCCGCCACCTCCTGGCCCGAGCCGCCGCCACCGCAGGCAGTCAACAGGGCCGAGACGGCCACCAGAGCGCTGCCCAGCGAGGGCAGCCAGCGCTTGGAAGGAGCAATGGACATGGAAGTCTCCGAAAGCGTGGATCAAAGAACCGGGCACACCCCGGGCAGGTCTCACGGAGACGAGCATAAATGTGCAACATGCACATTTCAAGAGATTTTTGTAAGCAGGTATTGCGCCTGAGCAATCGTCTTGGCCGCCGGCGCCCGGCCGCCCGAAGCCGGGCCGGGCTCCCGTGGGGGGCATAAGAGCCCCGGGGGGCGAAGATTCACGGGCCGCGCCTTGGCGTGTGCAGTGGGGGACGGCCGCAGGGCAAGGCGATGGGGTGGGCCTGCGGGTGTGGCGATGCTCAAAGCAAAACGCCCAACCGGAGGGGGTTGGGCGCTGAAATGTGGTGGACCGAAGGAGGATCGAACTCCCGACCTCTGCATTGCGAACGCAGCGCTCTCCCAGCTGAGCTATCGGCCCGTGTAGCCCAATATTCTAGCAGATCATTTCATGCCATTGCGCCGCGCGAGCTCCACGAACAGGGCCGAGTGGTCGTACTCGGACAGGCCGTGGTCCACGCCGTCGGCATACAACTGCGCGAACAGCTTGGTGATGGGGGCCTGGAAGTCCAGGGCGTCGGCAGTGTCCAGGGCGTTGCGCAGATCCTTGAGCTGCACGCTCATGGCGGCACGCTTGGCGAAGTCGCGCTCGACCATGCGCTGGCCGTGCACTTCGAGGATGCGGCTTTCGGCAAAGCCGCCGCGGATGGCTTCGCGCACCCGGGCCATGTCGGCGCCGCCCCGGGCGGCCAGCAGCAGGGCCTCGCTCACTGCGCCGATGGTGATGCCCACGATCATCTGGTTGGCCAGCTTGGCCAATTGCCCGGCGCCATGAGGGCCCACATGGGTGGCCCGCCCCAGTGGGGCGAAGACGGGCTGCGCGCGCGCGAAGTCGGCGGCCTCGCCTCCCACCATGATGGCCAGTGTGCCGGCCTGCGCCCCCACGGTGCCGCCGGAGACGGGCGCATCGAGGTGGGCGCAGCCATGCTCGGCCAGCCGGCGGGCGTGGTCGCGGGCCTGGGCCGGCTTGATCGAGCTCATGTCGATGACCAGGGTGCCGGGCTTGAGCACCTGGGCCACGCCCTGGCCGAAGAGCACGGCCTGCACGGCATCGCCGTTTTCGAGCATGGTGATGACGACGTCGGCCTCGCGCACGGCCTGGGCCGCCGTATGGGCCACGCGGGCGCCGTGTGCGGCCAGGCGCATGGCCTTCTCGACGGTGCGGTTCCAGGCGGTGACGGCAAAGCCCGCCTCACGCAGCCGCTGGGCCATGGGCAGGCCCATCATGCCGATGCCCAGCACGGTGATGTTCATGGCGGCAGTTCCTCTGGTGCAAGTCAATCAGCCAGTATAGAAAGACGGCGATCCCTCCACCAAGCCCTTGCAAGGAGCATGTGCATGACCCGGACCCACGACCCGCAGTGGCTCGATGCGCAGTACAACAACCGCGCCCGCATTCCCGAGCATGCGCAGATCTTCGCCCGTTGGGCGCAGGACTCGGCATGTGCGCGCGAGCGGTTCTCGCCCGCGCTGGACCTGGCCTATGGTGCCAGCGCGGCCGAGACGCTCGACGTCTTTCCGGCCCGTCGGCCCGGTGCCCCGGTGCTGGTGTTCATCCACGGCGGCTGGTGGCGTTCGCTGGACAAGGCCGATCATTCCTTCGTGGCACCGGCCTTCGTGGAGGCCGGCGCATGTGTAGTGGTGCCGAACTATGCCTTGTGTCCCGCGGTGACGATCGAGACGATCACGCTGCAGATGGTGCGCGCGCTGGCCTGGACCTGGCGCCACGTCGCGGCCCACGGCGGTGACCCGGGCCGCATCGTGGTGGCCGGCCACTCTGCCGGGGGGCATTTGACGGCGATGATGCTGTCGTGCCGCTGGCCGCAGGTGGCTGCCGATCTGCCGGCCGACCTGGTGAAGGCCGGACTGTCGATCTCGGGGGTGTTCGACTTGGAGCCGATTCGCCACACGCCTTTCCTGCAGGCCGATTTGCGCCTGACGCCGCAGGACGTGGCCCGGCTGAGTCCGGCGTACTTTCCACCGCCGGATCGCCCCTTGCTGGCCACCGTGGGGGCGCAGGAGAGCGAGGAGTTCCTGCGTCAAAACCGCTTGATCCGCGAGCGTTGGGGCGAGCAGGCGGTGCCGGTGTGCGAGGCCATCGCCGGCACGCATCACCTGAACGTGGTCGAGACGCTGGCCCGCCCTGGCGAGCGCCTGCACGGGCTTGCGCTGGGCCTGCTCGGTCTGGGGTGAGGCAGTCTCCTTCGGGCGGTTGTCGCGCCCGGGAGGACACTGGGGGGCCTTGTGTTGGGGCTCACGAGCCGCCGCTGCGGTTTCCCGACGAGGCCGATGGGCCGTGGGTGAAGCGGGCGATGTGGGATCTCTTCGAGTATCGGGTCGACCGTCACGGGCACGGGCTGCTCAAGTTGCACCGCACAGACCGGTATCGCCCCCGAGACCTTGTGCGGCGCGGACCGGCTCTAGCATCCAAGCAGCTCGCGCAGCGCCTGGGCCTGCTCCACCTCCCAGCCGGGCTCGGCCAGCAGGGCCTGCCAGGGCGGCCCGGCAGGGGCGTGCAGCGCCAGCGGTTCGCCGCTGGCCGGGTGGGTGAGGGCCAGACGGGCCGCATGCAGCCACAGCCGCGCCACCCCCAGGCGGGCGGCCCACCAGCGGTTGTGATCGCCTTTGCCGTAGGTGGCGTCGCCGATCAGCGGGTGGCTCAGGTGCTTGAAGTGGCGGCGGATCTGGTGCTGGCGCCCGGTGTGCGGCTCCACGGCCATCAGGGCGTAGCGCGCCGTGGGATGCGGCGGCAGGGGGCTCGCGCATTCCAGCCGCGCCAGGCGCCAATAGCGCGTCAGGGCCGGCTGTGCCGCGGTGGATCGGCCGCGGTCCGTGAGCGGGGCGTCGTCGTCGAGGCGGCGCAGCGGGTGGTCCACCTCGCCGCAGGCCGCCGGCCAGCCCCGCACGAGTGCGAGGTAGGTCTTGCGCACGGCGTGGGCCTCGAACTGCCGGGCCAGGGCGCGGGCGGTGTCCGGGTCCAGGGCCATCAACAGCACCCCGGAGGTGCCGCGATCGAGCCGGTGCACGGGGTAGACCGCCCGGCCCAGATGGTCGCGCAGCCATTGCAGCGCGAACTGCGATTCGCCGGCGGCCAGCGCCGAGCGGTGCACCAGCAGCCCCGCAGGTTTGTTCATGGCCACCAGGTGCTCGTCGTGGTACAGTAGGGTCGGTGAGGCGGTGGGCGTGGGCATGCGGCAGATTGTGCCGGTGTGTGACAAAGTCCACGGCTGTTCATCGGCCGGGCTTCGGCTGCTCGCTTGGTGGCTGAGTTCCCGGCCTGCACAATCCAGCCCAGCGGACCGGTTCGGGACGACCTCTGCGGCCCGCACCCATCACGGACAGGGGAAGCCGCATGCACGGCCAGATGCTGAAGGCGTTGGAGGATCACACATGCCCCCGGGCGCCATCGCACCCGGGGGCGGGCTGGGGGTGGCGCGGTCTGCTGTGGGGCTGCGCCTGGCTGATTCTCCTGCTCCTGCTGACCGCGCAGGCCCCGGCGCAGACGCGAGCGCTGCCCGAGCCCGAGGCGCTGGCCCCCTTGCCGCTGCCACCTTCGTTCGCCACCTGGAAGCGCGAGCATGCGGTGCTGCGGGTGGGGGTGGTGCGCGACTGGCGACCCATCGACTGGATCGATGCCGAGGGCCGTTACACCGGCGTCTCCGGCGAGCTCGTCCATGTGCTCGCCGCGATGCTGCAACTGCCCGTGCAGCTTCGCGCCTTCGACGACTTTCCCTCGGTGCTGGCGGCCGCGCGGGCCGGAGAGATCGACCTGTTGCCGTCGGTGGCGCGTTCGGCGCAGCGTGAGGCCGAGCTGCTCTTCACCGATGCCTATGTGCGTCTGCCAATGGCCTACATCGGACGGCGCGGCACCACCGACTTCTCCGAGAGCCATGACTTCGGAGGCCGCCGTGTGGCGGTTGAGCGCGGCTATGCCGCCCACGAGTACCTGCTGACGCGCTTCCCCAATGTCGGCCTGGTCGAGGTGGAGGACACGCGCGCGGCGCTGCAAGCCGTGGCCGAGCAGCGAGCCGATGTGTATCTCGGCGCGTTGCTGCCCGCCCACCAGGTGATCGAGGTCGAGCGCATCGGCAACCTGCAGGTGCTGCGCCAGGTGAATCTCGCCCAAGGCCAGTTGCACCTGGCGGTGCCACAGCGTGCGGCCCCGCTGCACGAGGCCCTGAACCTTGCCTTGCGCAGCATCGACCCGGCCTGGGTGGACCGGCTCGTGGCGGCCTGGCAGCCGCGCTATCTGGCGCTGGCCCCCGAGCAGGCGCCAGCCATCGACCCTTCGCTGCGTCGTGCCCTGGCCGCACGGGGCGATCTGCGCGTGGGCTTCGACCAGGGCTTCGGCCCCATCAATGCCTTGGGCGAGGACGGCGAACCTGTGGGCTTTGCGATCGAGCTTTTCCGGCGTGCGGCCGAGGCTTCGGGCCTGCGCTTTCGCCTGGAGCCGCAGCGCACGTTCGAGCAGGGCCTCAACGCCCTGCGCGAGCGGCGGCTGGACGTGATGCTCTCGGTCGTGCGTACCGGGCCGCGACGGGAGTTCGCGAATTTCGTCGGGCCCTATTACTCCGCGCCCTCGGTGCTGGTCAGCCGGCTCGACGGCGGCTGGCCGAGCGTGGCCTCGCTGGCCGGCCGCACGCTGGCGATCGACCGGGCGCACTACTTGATCCCGGTGATCCAGCGCGAGGCCCCGGCCGTGCGCCTGCTCGAGGTCGAGACGGTCGAGACGGCGATGCAGACCGTGGCGCGCGGCCAGGCCGACGCGATGATCACCAACCTCGAGGTGGCGGCCGCCCTGATCAAGCAGCGCTTCCTGGGCCAGCTCCAGGTGTCGGGCACGGTCGAGGGGCGGCCCAGCGAACTCTACTTCGCCGTGCGCAAGGACTGGCCCGAGCTGGCCGAGGCACTGCGGCTCGGGCTCGATGCCGTGCCCGAGAACGAGCGCGCGGCGCTGGCCAACACCTGGTTGCGCACCGAGTTCCGGGCCGGGCTGAGCTGGTCCCAGGTGCTGGGGGTGGGGGTGCCGTTGCTGGTCGTCTTGCTTCTCGGGCTCACGCTGGGCCTGCTCTTCAACCGCCGGCTGCAGGCCCATGTGCAAGCCCGGCAGGCGGTGGAGCGCCAGCTCCAGGCCGAGCGGGACGCAGCGCGCGCCGCCACGGCGGCCAAGGCGGACTTCCTGGCCGAGATGGGCCACGAAGTGCGTACACCGCTGGCCGGCATCGCCGGCGGGCTGAGCCTGCTGCGCGCCGAGCCGCTGAGCCCGAAGGCCGCCCAGCTGGTGGAGGCGATGAGCCGTTCGGCCGATCGTCTGGTGGAGCTGCTCAACAACCTGCTCGATGCCGCCAAGCTCGAGGCCCACAAGATCACGCTGCATGAGAGCGCCGTGGCACCGGCCGCCCTGGTGCGCGAACTGGCCGAGGAATTCCGGCCCGCGGCGCAGGCCAAGGGCTTGGCACTGCGCCTGCAGGGCGAGGACGCCTGGGCCGAGCCGATGATGCTCGATCCCTTGCGCCTGCGCCAGGTGCTGGCGAACCTGCTGTCCAACGCGATCAAGTTCACGCGCGAGGGCTCGGTGGCGCTCGTCCTGGAGCCGCCGCAGGCGTGCGGGCCGCAGCGCAGCCGCCTGGTGATGCATGTCAGCGACACGGGCCCGGGCGTGGACCCGGCCGTGCAAGACCGGCTCTTCGAGCGCTTTGCACAGGCGCCCGGCACCGGACCGGGCAGCACCGGTCTGGGCCTGGCCATCGTGCGCGAACTGGTCTCGCTGATGGGGGGTTCGGTGAGCGTGGACAGCCAGCCGGGGCGAGGCAGCGTCTTCACCGTCTCGCTCGAACTGCGACAGGCCCGGTGCCCCGAGGCCTGCGCGTCCGGCCCGCCGCCGGCCGGGTTCGCTCAGCCCACGTCGCCGTCCACGTAGTACCAGCGCCCTTGCTCGCGCACGAAGCGGCTGAGTTCGTGCAGGCGCTGCGCGCGCCCTCCTTGCTTGTGGCGGGCCACGAACTCCACGCGCTCGTGGGTGTCGTCGTCGCGCCAATGGCGCTTGACCTCCAGCCCCAGCCATCGCAGCCCCGGCGGGTCGGGTTCCAGCGCGGCCGGTCGGGTGCTGGGGTGCCAGGTGGCCAGCAGATAGTCGTGCAGCCCCAGCACATAGGCGCTGTAACGGGATCGCATCAGGGCCTGGGCATCGGGGGCTCCCAGGTGCTGCGGGCCGCCATGCCAGCGACCGCAGCAATCGGCATAGGCGCGGCCGGTGCCGCAGGGACAGGCCTTGGGGGATGAGCAAGTGGCGGGCTTGTCGGAGGACATCACGGTGGGGCGGTGCGGGCTGGTAACCT
>NZ_JBKBVU010000133.1:0-8448 GCF_046289365.1 Caldimonas sp.
GTTCGCGCCTGGGCCTGAGCTACCTGCCGCAGGAGGCCTCGATCTTCCGCAAGCTTTCGGTCGAGGAGAACATCCGCGCGGTGCTGGAGCTGCAGCGTGACGCGCAGGGCCGGCCGCTGGACGAGACGGTGATCGCGCACCAGCTCGACGAGCTGCTGGCCGAGCTGTCGATCGAGAAGCTGCGCCATGCGCCGGCCCCGTCGCTGTCGGGCGGTGAGCGCCGCCGCGTGGAGATCGCGCGGGCGCTGGCCACGCAGCCGCGCTTCATCCTGCTGGACGAGCCCTTCGCCGGGGTCGATCCGATCGCGGTGATCGAGATCCAGCGCATCATCGGCTTCCTCAAGGCGCGCGGCATCGGGGTGCTCATCACCGACCACAACGTGCGCGAGACCCTGGGCATCTGCGACCACGCCTACATCATCAGCGAAGGCCGGGTGCTGGCCCAGGGCACGCCCTCAGAGATCGTCGAGAACGCCGACGTGCGAAAGGTCTATCTCGGCGAGCACTTCCGCATGTAGGTCAGGGACGATGCGATGAAGCCCTCCCTGCAGGTCCGGTTGTCCCAGCACCTGGCGCTGACGCCGCAGTTGCAGCAATCCATCCGGTTGCTGCAACTGTCCACGCTCGAGCTTCATCAGGAAGTCGAGCAGATGCTGGAACAAAACCCCTTCCTCGAACCCGAGGACGACAGCGGCGAGCCGGTGCCGGGCCCGTCCTTGCTGCCCGAGGCGCCGGCGACCCGCGAGCGCGAAGCCCAGGCCGACGCCGAGGCTGGCGACGGCTTCGAGGCGGCCGAGGCCGGCGGGGTCGATACGCTGGAGGTCGGCGCCACCGAGCGCGATGACTGGGAGAACGGCACCGAACGCGACGACTTCGACGGCATCGGCGAGACGCCGGCCAGCCGCAGCGGCAGCGACGACGAGCTCGACCCCATCGAGCGGGCCAGCCCCGGCATCAGCCTGCAAGATCATTTGCGCCAGCAGTTACTGGACATGCGCCTGTCGCCCGAAGATGCCGCCGCGGTGCAGGTGCTGATCGAGTCGCTCGACGAAGACGGCTACCTGGCCGATGCGCTGGAGGACATCGCCGCCCACCTGGCCGGCGAGGACGAGGCCTCGCGCGAAGAACTGCTCGAGCGGCTGCGCTGCGCGCTGAAGTGGCTGCACAGTCTGCAGCCCACCGGCGTGGGCGCGCGCGACCTGTCCGAGTGCCTGTGTCTGCAGTTGCGCGCCCTGCCGCGCAGCGAGGCCCAGATCATCGCGCTGATGATCTGCCAGGGCCACCTCGAGGCGCTGGCACGGCGCGACGTGAAGAAGCTGATGGCCGCCACCGGCGCCGACGAGGAGCTGATCAAGCAGGCCCAAGCCCTGATCGTGGCCTGCGAGCCCAAGCCGGGTCGGCCCTTTGCGCGGGCCGAGGCCCACATCATCGTGCCCGACGTGATCGTGCAGAAGGCCGGCCGCGGCTGGAAGGTGGTGCTCAACCCCGACGTGATGCCGCGCCTGCGCATCAACGATCTCTATGCCCAGGCCATCCGGCAGCAGCGCGGCAGCGAGTCCAGCCAGGCCCTGGGCGCCAGGCTGCAGGAGGCACGCTGGTTCATGAAGAACATCCAGCAGCGCTTCGACACCATCTTGCGCGTCTCGCAGGCCATCGTCGAGCGGCAGAAGAACTTTTTCACCCATGGCGAGATCGCGATGAAGCCCTTGGTGCTGCGCGAGATCGCCGACGAGCTGGGTCTGCACGAATCGACCATCTCGCGCGTGACCACGGCCAAGTACATGGCCACGCCCTTCGGCACCTTCGAGCTGAAGTACTTCTTCGGCTCCTCGCTGAACACCGAGGCCGGGGGCAATGCCTCCAGCACCGCGGTGCGCGCGCTGATCAAGCAGCTCATCGCCTCGGAGGACCCGGCCCGGCCCCTGTCGGACAGCCAGCTCAGCCAGATGCTCGAGGAACAGGGCATCCAGGTGGCGCGCCGCACCGTGGCCAAGTACCGCGAGGCCCTGAAGATCGCGCCGGCCAACCTGCGCAAGGCCCTGTGACCTCATGAGACTGCAGCTTTTCCTTCCGTGTGCCGGTGGCGTGGAGGCCTGGCTGGCCGAGGAGGCGATGAGCCTGCTCGGGCCCGACACCCACGGCACGATCGAGCGCGGCGGCATCGCCCTGAGCGGCGACGCGCGCGCGGTGATGGTGCTCAACCTGGAAAGCCGCCTGGCTCAGCGCGTGCTGGTGCGGCTCGCGCGCGGCCCCTATCGCCAGGAAGACGACCTCTATGCCCTGGCCCGCCAGGTGCGCTGGCCCGACTGGATGAGCCCGGCACAGACCTTCAAGGTGGACGTGACCGCCCAGCGTTCGCCGCTGCGCAGCCTCAACTTTGCCGGGCTGCGCATCAAGGACGCGCTGTGCGATGCGATGCGCGAGGCCGCCGGCCAGCGGCCCAGCGTGGACACGCGCCACCCCGACGTGCGGGTGATGCTGCACCTCACCGAACAGGACGCCACTGTCTACATCGACACCTCGGGCGAGCCGCTGTTCAAGCGCGGCTGGCGCGAGGACAAGGGCGATGCCCCGCTGAAGGAGACCCTGGCCGCCGCGATGCTGGCCGCCGCGGGCTGGCGCGGCACGCCTCAGGCCGGCGGGGCTCTGCTCGACCCGTGCTGCGGCTCGGGCACCATCGCGATCGAGGCTGCCCAGATCGCCTGCGGCATCGCGCCGGGCCTGAAGCGACGCTTTGCCTTCGAACACCTGGCGCCCTTTGCCGGGCCGCCGGCGCGGGCCCAATGGCAGGCCTTGAGGCAGGCCGCGCGCTCACGCATCCACCCACCGGCCGTGCCGGTGTTCGCCAGCGACGTGGCCTTCCGCATGGTCGATTTCGCGCGCCGCAATGCGCAGCGTGCCGGCGTGGCCGATGCGATCGAATTCCATGGTGGCGACGCGCTGGAGCGGCCGGCCCCGCGCCTGAGCGAGGGCCTGGCGCGCACACTGATGCTCAACCCGCCCTATGGCGAGCGCATCGAGGCGCGCGGCAGCGTGGCGCGCAGCGCTGAGCAGACCGGCCTGGCCGACGATTTCTATCCGCGTCTGGCGGCCCATTGGAAGCGCCATTTCGGCGGCTGGACGGCCTGGGTGCTCAGCCCCGAGATGAAACTGCCCAGCCGCATGCGCCTGAAGGAGGCCCGCCGCATCCCGATGTGGAACGGCCCCATCGAATGCCGCCTGTTCCGCTTCGACCTGGTGAGCGGATCCATGCGCGGTGAGGCTCAGCCCCCCGCGGCCAGATAACGCTCGACGAGCGCCACCGAGTAGCGGCGCGCCACATCCTGGACGAAGGCGGTGAAGTCCACATGGGCCTGATCGTCGGCCCGGTCCGAGATGGTGCGCAGCACGGCCAGGGGCAGGCCGTGGTCGTGACAGACCTGGGCGACGGCCGCGCCTTCCATTTCCACCGCCAGGGCATCGGGCAGCTCGCGGCGCAGGGCCGCGCTTTCGGCGCTGGTGGACACGAAACGGTCGCCGCTGAGGATCAGCCCGCTGTGCACGGCGGGCGTGCCGATGCCGAAGGCCGCCAGGGTGTCGGCGCCGAGCACCCTGGCGGCCTCGGCGGCCACCGAACGCGCCGCCTGAAGCAGGCGCTGGCTCATCGCCGCATCGGTGCGCAGGCGCGACAGGCCGTACAAGGGCAGCTCATGCCGCGGAAAGATCGGCGAGGCGTCCATGTCGTGCTGCAACAGCTCGGTGGCCACCACCAGGTCACCCACGCGCACGCCCTCGCCCAGGCCGCCGGCCACGCCGGTGAAGAGCAGAGCCTGCGCCCCGAAGCGCTGGATGGCCAGCGTGGCCGTGGTGGCCGCGGCCACCTTGCCGATGCCCGACAGCACCGCCACGACCTCGCGGCCGCCCAGATGCCCCACCCAGAAGTCCCGACCGGCCACACGTTCACGCCGCTCGTCGGGCATCCGTTCGAGGACGGCCGCCAGCTCCTCGTGCATCGCGGCGATGAGGGCCAGCGTCATGGCTGTGCGTCGTCAGGCCTCATTTCTTGTCCCGCAGCTCGCGCCGCAGGATCTTGCCCACCGGGGTCTTGGGCAGCTCGGTGCGGAACTCGATGACCTTGGGCCGCTTGTAGCCGGTCAGGTTCTGCTCGCAGTAGGCCCGCACATCAGCCTCGGTGAGCGCCGGGTTCTTCTTGACGATCACGAGCTTGACCGCCTCGCCCGACTTCTCGTCGGGCACGCCCACCGCAGCCACTTCCAGCACGCCGTCCATCTGGGCCACGACATCTTCCACTTCGTTGGGGTAGACGTTGAAGCCCGACACCAGGATCATGTCCTTCTTGCGGTCCACGATTCGGAAGTAGCCGCGCTCGTCCACCGTGCCGATGTCGCCGGTGCGGAAGAAGCCGTCGGGCGTCATGACCTTGGCGGTCTCGTCCGGGCGCTGCCAGTACCCGGCCATCACCTGAGGGCCGCGGATGGCGATCTCGCCCGGGGTGCCGATCGGCACCTCGTGGCCTTCATCGTCGAGCAGCTTGAACTCGGTGGAGGGCAGCGGCAAGCCGATGGTGCCGGTGAACTCGGTGCTGTCGGTGGGGTTGCAACTGGCCGAGGGCGAGGTTTCCGACAGGCCGTAGCCTTCGCAGATGGGGCAACCAGTCTTCTGCAGCCACAGCTTGGCCGTGGCCGACTGCACCGCCATGCCGCCGCCCACGCTGAGCTTGAGCGTGCTCCAGTCGACCTTGTGGAAGTCGGGGTGGTTGGCCAGGGCGTTGAACAGCGTGTTGACGGCCGGGAAGCTGTGGAACTTGTGCTGCGACAGCTCCTTCAGCACGGCGGGGATGTCGCGCGGGTTGGGGATCAGGATGTTGCAGCCGCCCATGCGCATGGACAGCATCATGTTCACCGTGAAGGCGAAGATGTGGTAAAGCGGCAGCGCGCAGACGGTGACGGTCTGCTCGCCCGGCGGGATCTTCTTCAGTGCCGGGCCGTTCCAGGCCTCGGACTGCAGCACGTTGGCGATGATGTTCCGGTGCAGCAGCACGGCGCCCTTGCTCACGCCGGTGGTGCCGCCGGTGTACTGCAGCACGGCGATGTCGGTGGCCTTGATCTCGGGTTTGCGCAGCGTGAGGCTGCGGCCCTTGGCGATGGCATCGTTGAAGCGCACGGCCCCGGGCAGATCGAAAGCCGGCACCAGCTTCTTGACCTTTCGCACCACGTAATTGACGATGGCGCCCTTCGGAAAACCCAGCAGATCGCCCATCGCGGCCAGCACCACATGCTGGACCGGTGTCTTGGCCAGGCACTCCTGCAGGGTGCGTGCGAAGTTCTCGATGATGACGATCGCCTTGGCGCCGGCGTCCTTGAGCTGGTGCTCGAGCTCGCGGGCGGTGTACAGCGGGTTGACATTGACGATGACGTAGCCCGCACGCAGGATGCCCGCCACGACGATGGGGTACTGCGGCACGTTGGGCATCATGATGGCCACCCGGTCACCCTGGCTCAGGCCGAGCGACTGCAGGTAGGCCGCGAAGATGCGCGAGTACTCGTCGAGCTGGGCATAGGTGAGCGTCTTGCCCATGAACTTGAAGGCGGGACGCTCGGCGTATTTGGTGAAGCTTTCCTCGAGCAGCGCGACCAGCGACGGGTACTGGTCGGGGTTGATCTCGTGCGGCACGCCTTGCGGATAGTGCTTCAGCCAGACTTTTTCCATGGGTTCCTCCGAATGAACCGGGAATTCTGACGCATGGCTGACGCAAGCCCCATCAGGTGTTTCGCTAGACGGATTTGGAGTGAAGCCTCTACTTTGATGTCCCGCAGGAGACGGCGGCCCCGTTCGATGCCCTGTCTCGGGGCACCGTCTCAGCGGTCCAGGATCTGGCTGAGGAACTGTCGGCTGCGTTCGCTGCGCGGATTGCTGAAGAATGCCTCGGGGGTGTTTTGCTCGACGATCTCGCCGGCATCCATGAAGATGACCCGGTCGGCCACGGCCCGTGCAAAGCCCATCTCATGGGTGACGCACAGCATCGTCATGCCCTCGCGGGCCAGATCGATCATCGTGTCGAGCACTTCCTTGACCATCTCCGGGTCGAGTGCCGAGGTGGGTTCGTCGAAGAGCATGATCGAGGGGTTCATGCACAGCGCACGCGCAATCGCCACGCGCTGCTGCTGGCCGCCCGAGAGTTGCCCCGGGTATTTGTGGGCCTGCTCGGCGATGCGCACGCGCTCCAGGAAGCGCCGCGCGGTGGCCTCGGCCTGGGCGCGCGGCTGCTTCTTCACCCAGATCGGCGCGAGCGTGCAGTTGTCCAGCACGCTCAGGTGCGGGAACAGGTTGAAGTGCTGGAACACCATGCCCACGTCGGAGCGGATGGCATCGATGTTCTTCAGGTTGTCGGTCAGCTCCACGCCGTTGACGACGATGCGGCCCTGCTGGTGCTGTTCGAGCCGGTTGATGCAACGGATCAGCGTGGACTTGCCCGAGCCCGACGGTCCGCAGATCACGATGCGCTCGCCCTTGGCCACCTCCAGGTCGATGTTCTTCAGCACATGGAAGTCGCCGTACCACTTGTTCAGGCCTTCGATGCGGATGGCCACCTCGCCGGCGGCGGAAGTCTTGAGGGCAGCATCTGCCATGGAAGTCTCCGGATGAGGGTCAACGCTGGTGGCCGCGGGCGAGGTCGCGCTCGAGCCATTGGCTGTATTTCGACATCGCGTAGCAGAAGATCCAGTAGATGAGGATCGAGAACAAGAAGGCTTCGATGAAGAAGGGCTTCCAACTGAAATCGGTCTCGACGGACTTCTTCACCGCATAGGCGAAATCGTAGATCGCGATGATGACCACCAGCGAGGTGTCCTTGAACAGCGAGATGAAGCTGTTGACGATCGGTGGGATCGACAGGCGCAGCGCCTGGGGCAGGATGATCAGCCCCATCATCTTCCAGTAGGGCAGCCCCAAGGCTTCGGCCGCCTCGTACTGCCCCTTGGGCACGGCCTGCAGGCCGCCGCGCACCGCCTCGGCCAGGTAGGCCGCCACGAAGAGGATGATGGCCACCTGGGCGCGGATGAGCTGCTCGATGCGCAGCCCCTCGGGCAGGAAGAGCGCGAACATCACCGAGGCCATGAAAAGCACCGTGATGAGCGGCACGCCACGGATCACCTCGATGTAGATGATGGAGAAGGCGCGGATCAGCGGCAGCTTCGAGCGCCGGCCCAGCGCCAGCAGCACGCCCAGCGGAAAAGCCAAACCGATGCCGAAGATCGACAGGATCAGCGTGACCGGCAGACCGCCCCACTGCTCGGCGCGCACGGGCGTGAGCCCCAGGCCGCCGCCCATCAACCAGAAGGTCAGCGCCAGGCCCACGACCCAGATCAGGATGAGCCGGGCGTTCCAGAAGCGCTTGAGGGCCGAGACGACCAGCAAGCTGCACATCACCCCGATGGACAGCGCCGCGCGCCAGCTTTCCTCGTAGGGGTACACGCCGAACATCATGAAGTGGAACTTCTCCCACACCACGGCCCAGCAGGCGCCCTGGCCGCGCGCGGCCTGGCATTGTTCGAGCGGTGCATGGCCCCAGACCGCATCGAACACCGCCCAGCCGAGCACCTTGGGCAGCACCCAGGCCAGCAGGGCCAGCGTGACGAGCGTGATGCCGGTGTTCAGCGGCGTGGAAAAGAGGTTCTCGCGTGCCCAGGCCCAGGCGCTGGCGTGGCGCTGTGGCGGGGGCAGGCCGGCGCTGGCGGGCGCAAGGGTCTTGTCCATGGTCGTTCTCACCGTTCCACCAGCTTCACGCGTTCGTTGTACCAGTTCATGAACAGCGAGATCGCCAGGCTGATCGACAGATACACCGCCATCAGGATGGCGATGGCCTCGATGGCCTGCCCGGTCTGGTTCATCGTGGTGTTGGCCACGGCCACCAGGTCGGGGTAGCCGATGGCCACCGCCAGCGAGGAGTTCTTGGTCAGGTTCAGGTATTGGCTGGTCATCGGCGGGATGATCACGCGCAGCGCCTGAGGCAGCGTCACCAGGCGCAGGCGCTGGCCGGCATTCAGACCGAGGGCCTGCGCCGCCTCGGTCTGGCCGCGGTCGACGGCCAGGATGCCCGCGCGCACCACTTCGGCCACGAAGGCCGCGGTGTAGGTGGACAGGCCCAGCAGCAAGGCGGTGAACTCTGGCGAGATCGAGCGGCCGCCTTGCAGGCTGAAGCCGCCCAAGGAGGGCACGTCCATCGCGGTGGGCGCGCCCATCGCGGCCCAGGTCAGCACGGGCAGGCCCAGGATCAAGCCGGCACTGACCCAGCCCACGGGCCAGCGCTGGCCCGTGGCATGCTGATGTCGGGCCGCGGCGCTGCGCCAGGCCCAGGACAAGCCCAGGCCGGCGAGCAGGGCCCAGCCGGCGCCCGACCAGGCGGCATGCTCGGCCGGCCAGGCGAACCAGAAGCCGCGCTGCGTGGCG
>NZ_JBKBVU010000134.1:0-8389 GCF_046289365.1 Caldimonas sp.
GTCCATCATCTCGAGCGCGGCCGGCACGATGCCGGCGGCCCCATTGGTGGGGGCGGTCACCACGCGCCCGCCGGCCGCATTTTCTTCGTTGACCGCCAGGGCATAAAGGTTCACCCAATCCATCACCTGCAGCGGGTCCTTCAGGGCTGCTTCCGGGTGGGCCGTGAGCGAGCGGTACAGCGCCGCTGCGCGCCGGCGCACCTTGTAGCCCCCGGGCAGCGTGCCCTCGGCACGGCAGCCGCGGTTCACGCATTCCTGCATCACCCGCCAGATGTGCAGCAGCCCCGCGTCGATCTCGGCATCGCTGCGCCAATGACGCTCGTTCACGCGCATCACGCCGGCGATGGACAGGCCCTCGCGGCGGGTGAGCGCCAGCAGTTCGGCCCCGCTGTGAAAGGGCAGGGGCAGCACGGTGGTGTCGGGCGCGATGCGCTTTTGCCTGCTCCCGTCGGCGGCGACCTCCTCGCTGACCACGAAGCCCCCGCCCACCGAGAAATAGATGCGCGCAGCCAGCTCGGCGCCAGCGGCATCGAACGCCAGGAAGCGCATGCCGTTGGCATGGAAGGGCAGGCTCTGGCGGCGCAGGAAGACCAGGTCCTCGGCCTCGTTCAGCGCGACGCGATGGGTGCCGCCCAGCACGAGTGCGCGCTCCTGGCGGATCGCCTCCAGCATCGCAGGCACCTGGTCTACATCCACCGTGTCGGGCTCGTGGCCGGCCAAGCCCAGCAGCACGGCCTTGTCGCTGCCATGGCCCTTGCCGGTGGCGCCCAGCGAGCCGTACAACTCGCAGCGCACGCGCGTCACGGCGTCGAGCACCCCCTCATGCCGCAGCCGCTCGATGAACATCCGCGCGGCCCGCATCGGACCCACGGTGTGCGAGCTCGACGGACCGATGCCCACTTTGAAGAGGTCGAAGACCGAGACGGCCATGGGCAGGCTGCAGGAGGGATGAGATTCAGTCCTGGCAGAGCTGCCGCAGGTCGGCGGCAAAAGCATCCACCGCCTCGGCCGTGGTGTCCCAGGCGCACATCAATCGGCAGCCGCCACCGGCGATGAACTGGTAGAACTTCCAGCCCTTCGCGTACAGGCGCTCGATGACCGGGGCCGGGAGCTGGGCGAACACCGAGTTCACCTGCGGGGGGTGCAGCACCTGCACACCAGGGATATCGCGGATCGCCTCATAAAGGCGTTGCGCCATCGCATTGGCATGCCGGGCATTGCGCAGCCAGACGTCGTTTTCCAGCAGGCCCACCCAGGGAGCCGAGATGAAACGCATCTTCGAGGCCAACTGACCCGCCTGCTTCACACGGTAGGCGAAGTCCTCCGACAGCGCCCGGTCGAAGAAGACCACCGCTTCGCCGATGGGCAGGCCGTTCTTGGTGCCACCGAAGCACAGCACGTCCACGCCGGCGCGCCAGGTGATCTCGCTGGGGTGGCAGCCCAGCGCGGCCACCGCATTGGCAAAGCGCGCACCGTCCATGTGCAGCTTGAGCTTGCGCCGTTTCGCAATCGCCGAGATCGCACGCACCTCCTCCACGGTGTAGACCGTGCCCAGTTCGGTGGCTTGCGTCAGGCTCACCACCTTGGGCTTGGGGTAGTGGATGTCGCTGCGCTTGGTGACGAGCTGCTCCACCGCGTCGGGGGTGAGCTTGCCCAGCCGGGCGGAGGGGCTCTCGGCTTCGGCCACCAGCAGCTTCGAGCCGTTCGAAAAGAACTCCGGCCCGCCACACTCGTCGGTCTCGATGTGGGCCACCGGCGTGCAGATCACCGAGTGGTAGCTCTGGCACATCGCGGCCAACGCCAACGAATTGGCCGCCGTGCCGTTGAACACGAAATAGACGTCGCAATCGGTCTGGAAGAGCTCGCGGATCCTGTCGGTCGAGCGTTGGGTCCAGATGTCCTCGCCGTAGCCGGGCTGGTGACCACTGGCATTGGCCTGCATGAACCAATGCGTAGCCTCCGGGCACATTCCCGCGTAGTTGTCGCTGGCGAATTGCTGTTTCATGACGGTCTTACTGGTAGTCGCTCAAGGGCACGCAACTGCAGAACAGGTTGCGGTCGCCGTAGACGTTGTCCACCCGGCCCACCGGCGACCAGTACTTCTGCCGGCGCAAACTGGCCAGCGGGTAGGCGGCCTCTTCGCGGGTGTAGGCATGGTTCCACTCGGCCTTGAGCAGGCTCTCGGCCGTGTGCGGCGCATTCTTCAGCGGGTTGTCCTCGCGCGGCCATTCGCCGCGCTCGACTTTGGCAATCTCCTCGCGGATGGCCAGCATGGCCTCGACGAAGCGGTCCAGCTCGGCCAGCGACTCGCTCTCGGTGGGCTCAACCATCAGCGTGCCGGCCACTGGGAAGCTCAGCGTGGGCGCATGGAAGCCGTAGTCGATGAGGCGCTTGGCCACGTCCTCGGCCGTGATGCCGCTGGTTTCCTTCAGCGGACGCAGGTCCAGGATGCACTCGTGGGCCACACCACCGCCCTTGATACCCGGCACGTTGCTGCTGAAATGCAGCTCGTAAGGGCCGTCCAGGCGTGCGGCGATGTAGTTGGCGCTCAGGATGGCGGTTTCGGTGGCGGCCTTCAGGCCTTCGGCGCCCATCATGCGCACATACATCCACGAGATCGGCAGCACCGCGGCATTGCCCAGCGGGGCGGCGCTCACCGCCCCCACCTGCGAATCGCTGCCCAGGCCCGCGCTGCGGTGCGCCGGCAGGAAGGGCACGAGATCGGCCACCACGCACACCGGGCCCACACCCGGGCCGCCCCCACCGTGGGGGATGCAGAAGGTCTTGTGCAGGTTCAGATGGCTCACATCGCCGCCGAACTCGCCAGGCGCGGCCACGCCCACCAGCGCGTTCATGTTCGCGCCATCGACGTAGACGCGCCCACCATGGGCATGCACCAGCTCGCACAGCTCCTTCACGCGCGTCTCGAACACCCCATAGGTCGAGGGGTAGGTGATCATCACGCAGGCCAGGCGTTCGCTGTACTGCTCGCACTTGGCGCGCAGGTCCTCCAGATCCACATTGCCGTCGGCGTCGCACTTGGTCACCACGACCTGCATGCCTGCCATCTGGGCCGAGGCCGGGTTGGTGCCGTGGGCCGATTCGGGGATCAGGCAGATGTTGCGATGCCCCTGGCCCCGTGCCTCATGGTAGGCCTGGATGATCAGCAGCCCGGCGTATTCGCCCTGCGAGCCGGCGTTGGGCTGCAGGCTGATGCCGGCATAGCCCGTGGCCTGGCTCAGCCAGGCGCACAGTTGCTCGTTGAGCTGCGCATAGCCCTGTAGCTGGTCCTGCGGTGCAAAGGGGTGGATGTGCGCAAACTCCGGCCAGGTGATGGGGATCATCTCGCTGGTGGCGTTGAGCTTCATCGTGCACGAACCCAGCGGGATCATCGTGCGGTCCAGCGCCAAGTCCTTGTCCGACAGGCTGCGAAGGTAGCGCAGCATCTCCGTCTCGGAGTGATGGGTGTTGAAGACCGGATGAGTGAGGTAGGGGCTGGTGCGGCGCAGTGCCTCAGGGATGAGCGGGGCGACGCCCTTCTCGGCGGCGTCCCACGAGGGCAGGGGGCGGCCCTGGGCGAACACCCGCCACAGCGCTTGCACATGCTCGCGCGTGGTGGTCTCGTCCAGCGAGATGCCCACGGTGGTCGCGCTGGCGCGGCGCAGGTTCATGCCTGCGGCCACGGCAGCGGCCAGCAGGGCCTCGGTCTGCTCGCCCGTGCGCAGCTCCAGGGTGTCAAAGGCGGTGTCGTGGGTGGTGGCCCAACCCAGGCTGGCCAGGCCCTGCGCCAGCACCGCAGTGAAGCTGGCCACGCGCTGGGCAATGCGCTTGAGGCCCTGCGGGCCGTGGTAGACGGCATACATGCTGGCCACGACGGCCGGCAACACCTGTGCGGTGCAGATGTTGGACGTGGCCTTCTCGCGGCGGATGTGTTGCTCGCGCGTCTGCAGCGCCAGGCGGTAGGCCGGAGCGCCGTGGGCATCCACGCTCACGCCCACCAGGCGGCCGGGCAGCGAACGCTTGAACTCGTCGCGCGTGGCCATATAGGCGGCATGCGGCCCGCCATTGCCCATGGGCATGCCGAAGCGCTGCGTCGTGCCCACGACGATGTCGGCGCCCTGTTCGCCCGGCGGCACCAGCAGGGTCAGAGCCAGCAGGTCGGCGGCCACTATGGCCAGGGCGCCGCGGGCATGCACGGCCTCGGTCAGCGGCCGCAGGTCCAGGATGCGACCGGTGACGCCCGGGTACTGGAACAGGGCGGCGAAGCAGTCCGTCCGCCCGGCCTGCTCGGCCGGGCCGGTTACCACCGTCAGCCCGAGCGGCCGCGCGCGGGTGCGCACCACTTCCAGGGTCTGGGGCAGCACGTCGTCGGCCACGAAGAAGGTCGTGCTCTTGCTCTTGCCCACCCGGGCAGCCAGGGTCATGGCCTCGGCCGCGGCCGTGGCCTCGTCCAGCATCGAGGCATTGGCAATCGCCATGCCCGTCAGGTCGCACACCATGGTCTGGAAGTTCACCAGGGCTTCCATGCGCCCTTGCGAGATCTCGGCCTGGTAGGGCGTGTAGGCGGTGTACCAGGCGGGGTTCTCCAGCACGTTGCGCAGGATGACGCTGGGCGTGTGGGTGCCGTAATAGCCCTGACCGATGTGGCTGCGCAGCACCCGGTTGCGAGCGGCAATGGTCTTGAGTTCCTCGAGGGCGCGAGCCTCCGGTACCGGCGCAGGCAGCTCCATCGGGGCGCTGCGCACGATGCTGCGCGGCACGACGGCCTCCATCAGGGCGGCGCGGGAGGCCGCACCGATGGCCGAGAGCATCGCGCGTTCATCGGCGGCATCGATGCCGATGTGGCGGGCCACGAATTCATCGCGGGCTTCGAGGTCGCTCAAGGGGGTGAGGGCAGACATGAGCATGGCGTTGGGGCGAAGAAGGTCATTCGACGGCCGCACCTGCACAGGCAGGCTGCGGCCGTCGCTCGCAGGTCAGGCGTTCTTGACGAGTGCGTCGTAGGCCGGGGCGTCGAGCAAGGCATCGAACTCGGCCAGATCGTCCATCTTGATCTTGAAGAACCAGCCCTTGCCCAACGGGTCGGAATTGGCCAGCGACGGGTCGGCGCGCAGCGCCTCGTTCACTTCGAGGATGTGCCCACTGACCGGTGCGTAGACGTCGGCGGCAGCCTTGACCGATTCGACCACGCCGGCCACGTCGCCCTTTTTGAACTCGGCCCCCACGGCAGGCAGGTCGACGAAGACCACATCGCCCAGCGCGTCTTGGGCATGGGGCGTGATGCCAATGGTGGCGACGCCTTCGTCGCCATCGAGTTCGATCCACTCGTGGTCGGGGGTGTACTTGACGGTCATGCAGGACTCCTGGATGGAATGGAAAACGGGGTGATCAGCGGTAATAGCGGTGCGGCACGAAGGGCAGGGCCGTCACCCGCATCGGGTGGGTTTTCTCGCGCACCACGGCATGCACGATGGAGCCGGTGGCCGCATGGTTGACCGGCAGGTAACCCATCGCGATGGGCACACCCAGCGTGGGGCTTACGGTGCCGCTGGTGACGTGACCGGCGTTGTGACGGGCTGCATCGAGCAACTTGGCGCCCTCGCGCACCGGGGCTCGCTCCAGGCCGAGCAGGCCCACGCGCTTGACCAGGGCCCCCTGGGCCAGTTGCAGCTCGATCGTCTGGGCGCCGGGATAGCCGCCTGCACGGGCGCCGCCGGGCCGGCGCACCTTCTGGATCGCCCAGGCCAGCGCGGCCTGCACTGGTGTGGTCTGGGCGTCGATGTCGTGCCCGTGCAGGCACAGGCCGGCTTCCAGGCGCAAGGTGTCGCGAGCGCCCAGGCCGGCCAGCTTCACCTCGGGCTGCATCAACAGCACGCGGGCCAGGGCCTCGGCGTCCTCGGCGGCCACAGAGATCTCGAAACCGTCCTCCCCGGTGTAGCCCGAACGGGTCACGAAACAGGCCTTGCCGGCGAGCGTGAAATGATCACCCGTCATGAATCTCAGCCGCTGCACATCGGCGTTCACACGGGCCAGGGCGTCGGCGGCCAGCGGACCTTGCAGGGCCAGCAGCGCCCGGTCGGGCAGGGCCTGCACCGTGCAGCGGTGACCGATGTGGGTGTTCAGATGCACCAGGTCGGCCTGCTTGTTGGCCGCATTGACCACCAGCAGCAGATCGTTCTCCCGACGCGTGATCATCAGGTCGTCGAGGATGCCGCCGCTGGCGTTGGTGAAGAAGCCGTAGCGCTGCTTGCCCACCGGCAAGTCGATCACGTCCACCGGCACCAACGATTCCAGGGCGCGGGCGGCATCTTCTCCAACCAAGCGGATCTGGCCCATGTGGGAGACGTCGAACAGGGCTGCACTCTCGCGGCACTGCCGATGCTCGGCGATGATGCCTTCGTACTGCACCGGCATCTCATAGCCGGCAAAAGGCACCATGCGGGCGCCATACTCTTGGTGCAGGGCGTACAGGGGCGTGCGCAGCAGCGCGGGCGTCGAGACTTGGGCGGACATGGCGTTCTCCTGGGGCTGTCATGCGAGCATGCCGTCCCGAAAGCCGGTCCGGCATGTGCTGCCCTCGCTGTCCGCTTTACCTGAGAGATTGGCCGCCTGACTGTTTCAGCCGCAGCGGCTTGCCCCTTCGGTGGGCCGGATGACCATCGTCGCCCGGCCTCTCTCCAGTGAGGAACGCCTTGTCCACAAGGCGCTTGTCAGTCCTGGGTGCCTGAGCGTTCGGGCTTGGGCCCTGCGCCTTCGGCGGCCCCCGCAGGGGCTCTCTCCTGACAGATGCCAGTGTAATTCACCGGCCAAGAAAATGGCGACCCCGGGGCCGCCGAATATCCCCCGAGGCAGCGCCCGGGCGGGGGGTCACATGCCCGCGTAGTTGGGCCCGCCACCGCCTTCCGGCGTGACCCAGACGATGTTCTGCGTCGGATCCTTGATGTCGCAGGTCTTGCAGTGCACGCAGTTCTGCGCGTTGATCTGCAGGCGGTCGCTGCCGTCTTCGCCCTTGACGAATTCGTACACGCCCGCCGGGCAGTAGCGGCTCTCGGGCCCGGCAAACCGGCTCAGGTTGACCGCCACGGGCACGCTGGAGTCCTTGAGCGTCAGGTGGGCCGGCTGGTTCTCCTCGTGGTTGGTGTTGCTCACGAACACCGAGGACAGGCGGTCGAAGGTCAGCGTCCCGTCGGGTTTGGGGTAGACGATCTTCTCGCACTGGTCGGCCGGCTTGAGATAGACATGGTCGGGCTGGTCGCGGTGCAGGGTCCACGGCGGGCTGTGGATGCCGATCTTGGGCAGCAGCCACTGCTCCACCCCGGTCATCAGCTTGCCCACCAGCGGGCCCTTCTTGAACCAGTGCTTGAAGTTGCGCGACTGCTGCAGTTCCTCGTACAGCCAGCTCTTCTCGAAAGCCTCGGGGTAGGCCGTCAGCTCGTCGGCCGACCGCCCGGCCGTCACGGCGTCGAAGACGGCCTCGGCGCACAGCATGCCGCTCTTGATGGCGGCATGGCTGCCCTTGATGCGCGCCGCATTGAGGTAGCCGGCGTCGCAGCCCACCAGGGCACCGCCCGGGAACACCGTCTTGGGCAGGGCCTGGGGTGTGCCATTGTTGATGGCGCGGGCGCCATAACTCAGGCGCTTGCCGCCCTCGATATGCGCCCGGATGGCCGGGTGCGTCTTCCAGCGCTGCATCTCCTCGAAGGGGCTGAGCCAGGGGTTCTGGTAATCCAGGCCGATCACGAAGCCCAGCGTGACCTTGTTGTCCTCGAGGTGGTAGAGGAAGCCGCCACCGAAGGTCTGATCATCCATGGGCCAGCCGGCGGTGTGCACCACCAGGCCCGGCTTGGCCTTGGCCGGGTCGATCTCCCACAGTTCCTTGATGCCGATCGCATAGGTCTGCGGGTCCTTGCCTGCATCGAGCTTGTAGCGGGCGATGAGCTGCTTGCCCAGATGCCCGCGCGCACCCTCAGCGAAGATGGTGTACTTGCCCAGCAGCTCCATGCCGAGCTGAAAATGATCGGTGGGCTGGCCGTCCTTGCCCACGCCCATGTTGCCGGTGGCCACGCCGCGCACGCGGCCCTGCCCGTCATAGAGCACCTCGGCGGCGGCAAAGCCCGGGAAGATCTCCACGCCCAGGCCCTCGGCCTGCTCGGCCATCCACTTGACCACGTTGCCCAGCGAGATGACGTAGCACCCGTCGTTGTGGAAGTTGCGCGGCACGAAGAAGTCGGGGATGCGCGTGCTGCCGGTCTCGGTGAGCGTGAGCACATCATCGCCGGTGACGGGCTGGTTCAGCGGCGCGCCCAGTTCCTTCCAATTGGGGAAAAGCTCGTTCATCGCGCGCGGATCCATCACCGCGCCCGACAGGATGTGGGCCCCGGGTTCGGAG
>NZ_JBKBVU010000002.1:0-39825 GCF_046289365.1 Caldimonas sp.
GGCCTACATCGAGGCGCTGACCCCGTCCGAGAAGGTCATGCGCAAGTGATGATGCGATGAGCGATCCCAACGCACCTGACAGCCCCGAGGTCGCCTCCACACGGCCCTACCTGATCCGTGCACTGCACGACTGGTGCACGGACAACGGCTTCACGCCCTATCTGGCCGTGTACGTGGACGACTCGGTGCAGGTGCCGCACGAGTACGTGAAGAACCGCGAGATCGTGCTCAACGTCAGCTTCGATGCCACCAGCGGGCTCAAGCTCGGCAACGAGACCATCGAGTTCCGTGCCCGCTTTGGCGGAGTGGCGCGTGACATCGTGCTGCCGGTGGACCATGTGATCGCCATCTATGCCCGCGAGAACGGGCAAGGCATGGCCTTCCCGGTGCCGGCAGCCGCCGCCGGTGAGCCTTCCTCGCCTGCCGACGGTGCGCAGCACGGGGCGGCACGATCGACCGGCGGCCCGCTCAAGCTTGCTGCGGGCCGCACCCCGGCCGAGCCGCCCGGCGAGGAGCCCCCCGAGCCCTCACCGCCCAGCGGCGGCCGCCCCGCGCTCAAGCGGGTCAAGTGAGCCCTTTAGAATCCTGAGTGCACCTCGCCGCAGGCCAGGCTGCCGGCTTAGCTCAGTTGGTAGAGCAACCGCCTTGTAAGCGGTAGGTCATCCGTTCGAGTCGGATAGCCGGCACCACCCGTTTTCCACCGGCCGGGGGGCACCGCCGCAGCCTGGATCGTCAGCGGGGCGCACTCGGCCGATGGGGTCTGCGCATAGAATCCGGGCCATGATGATGCGACTTTGGTCGTTGGTGGTGCTCATGGTCCTGGCCGTGGCGGCCCACGCGGTGCCGTCGGGTCCCGTCACCCCCATTGCAGCGGCCCTCCACGGCGCGCTGGCCGAGCCGCCGACCGACCCTGTGGCCCCACCCGGCAGCGATGCCGCGCAGCCGGAGCATTCTTCGGCGGGCGCCGCGCCCATCGATCCGGCCGTCGAGCTCCATGCGGCCGTGGCCATCGAAGCGCACCTGGAGCAGCCCCTGACCACCCAGGTCTGGTCCCTCCGCACGGGGGCCCGCCTCGTGCCCTCGCCGGTGCTTGACGGACTGCTGCGCCCACCGACCTGCGACGCACGGGCCGCCTGACCCGGACCGTCCCCGGCCGGGGCCCAGCGACCCCGACTGTCTACCCCCCGTGGCCGCCCAGAAGCGGCCCCTCGTAGTTTTCACCCTCACCTTTTGGAGCCTTTTCCATGAACGAGAACACGGTCCTTCCGTCCGCGCTGGGCGCATCGGTTCCTTCCCTCCAGGAGCGCAACCGCGTCTTGCGCAACACCTACTGGCTGCTGGCCCTGTCGATGGTGCCCACCGTGCTGGGGGCCTGGCTGGGTTTGGCCACCGGCATCACCCGGGCCATGTCGCCCATGGTGGGTCTGGTGGTCTTCCTGGGCGGAGCCTTCGGCTTCATGTTCGCGATCGAGCGCACCAAGAATTCGGCCGCGGGCGTGCCCGTGCTGCTGGCTTTCACCTTCTTCATGGGTGTGATGCTGTCGCGCCTGGTGGGCGTGGTGCTCGGCCTGGCCAATGGTGCGAGCCTGATCATGACGGCCTTTGCCGGCACCGGTGCGATCTTCTTCGGCATGGCGGCCCTGTCGTCGGTCATCAAACGCGACCTGAGCTCGATGGGCAAGTTCCTGTTCGTCGGCGTCATCATGCTGCTGGTGGCCGGCATCGCCAACGTGTTCATCCAGTCCAGCGCCCTGATGATCACCCTGTCGGTGCTGGCGATCGGCATCTTCTCGGCCTTCATCCTGCATGACCTCAAGCGGGTGCACGACGGTCTGGAAACCAACTACATCTCGGCCACGCTGGGTGTCTATCTGAGCTTGTACAACGTCTTCCAGTCGCTGCTGGCCCTGCTGGGCCTGTTCGGCGGCCGCGAGGAATAAGGCCTTGCGGGCGGCGCGCAGGTCGCGGCCGTGTGCTGGCTGACCTCGTGGCCATGCACACCATAGACCACCACCGGCTGGCCGGGCACCTGCGCGTGGGCTCACCGCACCATCCCGGCCGGGTCGCGCGATCGGGTGCCCGGGATCATCACATCGGCCTGCGCGAACACGGGTGCGCGCCGCACGTCGAACGCCGCGGCGCCCTCCAGGGCCTCGGGGCCGACCCCTCCTTCGGGTTCACAACGTTGACGCGGTGTCCTTTCATGCCGGGCTGTGCAGAAGCAGGCTCGCGCTCAGGCCGATCAGGGCGCAGCCACCCAGCAGCGGCATCACCCCCAGCTTGAAGCGAAACAGCGCCACCGCCGCGCCTGCGGCGATCAGCGCCGAGATGGCATCGAAGCGGCCGGCAAAGCCTTGCGGCCACAGCACGTGGTAGGCGAAGAAGAGCGCGAGGTTCAGGATCACGCCCACCACCGCCGCGGTGATGGCCGACAGCGGCGCCGTGAAGCCCAGCTTGCCGTGCGTGGCCTCCACCGCCGGCCCTCCTGCGAGGATGAAGACGAAGGACGGCAAGAAGGTGAAGAAGGTGACCACCGTGGCGGCGAACGCCCCGCCCAGGAAGAGCGCCTCGGCACCCAGCACCTGGTGCAGCCAGCCGCCCACGAAGCCGACAAAGGCCACCACCATGATCAGCGGGCCCGGTGTGGTTTCACCCAGGGCCAGGCCGTCGATCATCTGCGCGCCGCTGAGCCACTGGTGATGCTCGACCGCACCCTGGTACACATAGGGCAGCACCGCATAAGCGCCGCCGAAGGTCACGAGCGCGGCCTTGGTGAAGAACCAGCCCATCTGCGCGAGTGTGCTGTCCCAGCCCTGCCAGGCGATGAGTGCGGCCATCGCGGCCGCCCACAGCGCCAGGCCCGAGGCCAGCACCTTGGCCACAGGGGAGCGCGAGAAGCGCGCATGCACCGGCGGCGGGGTGTGGTCGTCGATCAGCGCGGAGCCGTGGCCGGCCTGGGCTGCACCAGGGCCGCCGCCCAGCGCAAAGACCGCAGGCCAGCGGCGCGCACCGACCGCACCGATCAGCGCGGCCCCAGCGACGATGGCCGGAAAGGGCGTGTCAAAGGCGAAGATGGCGACGAAGGCCGCGGCCGCGATGCCCCACATCCAGCCGTTCTTTAGCGCGCGTGTGCCGATGCGGTGAGCGGCGTGCAGCACCAGCGCTGTCACGGCCGGTTTGATGCCGTAGAACAGGCCGGCCACCGCTGGCACGTCGCCAAAGCGCAGGTAGACCCAGCTCAGCGCGATCAGGATGAACAGCGAGGGCAGCACGAAAAGCGCGCCGGCGACGATGCCACCCCAGGTGCGGTGCATCAGCCAGCCGATGTAGGTGGCCAGTTGCTGGGCCTCGGGGCCGGGCAGCAGCATGCAGTAGTTCAGGGCGTGCAGGAAACGCTTTTCGCTGATCCAGCGGCGCCGCTCGACCAGTTCGCTGTGCATGATCGCGATCTGCCCGGCCGGGCCGCCGAAGCTGATGAAGCCGAGCTTGAGCCAGAAGCGCAAGGCCTCGCCGAAGCTCACCAGCGCCGGGGCGGCGGTGTCGTCGGCGGATGGCATGGAAGCCTCAGGGGCGGAGGATGCGTTCATCGGGAGCTTGCGGGAGCGGCGTAAAGGGCATCGAACACCTGGGCCGCGGCGGCGGCCAGGCGGTCGTTGTCGGCATGCACCTGGCGCCGGCCGGGGCGTCCAGGCAGAGGCACTCGGCCTGCGGGTCGATGAAGCGCCGGATCAGCCAAGCGCAGGCCAGTCGGTCGCCCCGGGGCCCACATGGTTGAAATATAGATCTCAAGCCTGGAAATAATGATTCCGCCTTCGCCAGTGGGCGGCCGGTGGGCAGGATGGGGGCGTGCGCCCCGAGCCCGGCCGGACGGGTCTGGGTCCACTGGGGGCGGCTCGTCGGTACGGGGTGCGGGTTTGCACGGATGTTGGGGCCGATGTTCCGTGACACCTGCACGGCGGGTTACCGACGGTTTCCGTTGCCTGGGTCAGTTCGATTGAACCTTCACCCTGATTGCGCTAACCTGCCAGCCCTGTTGGCGTAAGGCCGCTTCGAGGCGCGGCTGGAGTTGGCGCAGTTTGGCGGCAGCCGCTGCGTTGGGGGCCAGCAGCGTCCACCCCGCGTCATCGACGGGCCCGGCTTTGACATGGGCCGCGAGCGCCGGGGGCAGGAGGGGGCGGATGCCTTCGAGGCGCGACTGCGATTCGCGCATGAGTTGTTGAAGCCGCTCCAGCACGGTGTGGCGGTTCATGGCCTCTTGGATGGGCAGCGTGCGGTCCGCGCGGGCATTCATGGGGTGGGAGTGTACTGATGCAGATCATGATCACCCACAGCCGGTTCGCGCGCACGCGCGTGCTGACGCTCAACCGCTGGCAGTTGGCCGCGGTGCTGGGCGGCGGCCTGGGTCTGATGATGCTGCTGTCGGGGCTGGTCTACCACTTCATCTTTCTCAAGGCCGCGCGCGAAGGGTGGCCGGTGGTCAGCCAGATCGTGCGCCTGGTGGTCAAGGACGAGTTCGCCCAGCGTGACCGCTTCCTGCGGGAGAACCTCGACGCCATGGCCCGCAGGGTGGGCGAGATGCAGGCCCGCCTGATGCAACTCGAGGCCGTGAGTGAGCGCGTGTCCGACATGGTGGGGCTCAAGCCCGACCAGATCAAGGCGGCGGTGTCTGACGGACCCAAAGGGGGGCCCTACGTGCCCACCGCGCAGCCTTCTTTCGAGCAGCTCCAGCGCCAGGTGGACGAGCTCGACCATGCCGCGGCCCTTCACGCAGACCTCTTCACGCTGATCGAATCCCAGCTTTTCGAGCAGCGCATGCAGGCTCTGAGGATCCCGAACACCCGCCCGGTGGCGGCGCCCACCAGCTCCGGCTTCGGCTTCCGGCAGGACCCTTTCACCGGCCGCCAGGCCCTGCACACGGGGCTGGATTTCCCGGCCCCCGTGGGCACGCCCATCCAGGCGGCGGCTGGCGGGGTGGTGATCGCGGCTGAATACCATCCGGCCTACGGTCAGATGGTCGACATCGATCACGGCAACGAGCTGGTCACCCGCTATGCCCATGCCTCGAAGCTGCTCGTCCGTCAGGGCGACTTGGTCAAGCGCGGCCAGGTGATTGCCGAGGTCGGTTCCACCGGCCGCTCCACCGGGCCGCACCTGCATTTCGAGGTGCTCGTCTCGGGCGTGCCCCAGAACCCGGCCCGCTTCCTTGCCGGCCAGGGCCCGCGACAGGCCGTGGCCGAGGTCTCGGCGGCCCGTCCTGCGGCACCCTGAGACCCGGCGCCGGGCCCATGCCCGCGCCCGGCGGTGAAAGGGCAAGGCCTGGGGGCGGCACCCCTTGGCACGCCCACCCCGCGGTGCTCCCGGCCTGGAGGCCCGGTGCTAAACTCGATCGCTTTGGAGCTCCGGGGCCGACACAGGCTGTCGGACCCGCGCCGAGCGACGCATCGAACCGGTGCATCTCCCTTCCCGGTGTGTTTCCGACGGCCCGGTCCCCGAGGTCCGTCCACCGTATCTGACGACCCCATCACGCATGTTGCCCAAGCTTCTTACCCAGATTTTCGGCAGTCGCAACGACCGGCTCCTCAAGCAGTACCGGCGCGTGGTGGAGCGCATCAATGCCCTGGAGCCGCAGTTCGAGGCTCTGGACGACGCGGCCCTGCAGGCCAAGACCGGCGAATTTCGCCAGCGCCTGGCCCAGGGGGCTTCCCTCGACGACCTGCTGCCCGAAGCCTTTGCGGTGGTGCGCGAGGCCAGCAAGCGCGTGCTCAGGATGCGCCATTTCGACGTGCAGCTGATCGGGGGCATGGCGCTGCATGACGGCAAGATCGCCGAGATGCGCACGGGCGAGGGCAAGACGCTGACGGCCACGCTGCCCGTTTACCTGAATGCGCTGGCCGGCAAGGGTGTCCACGTGGTCACGGTGAACGACTACCTGGCCCGCCGCGATGCCGAGTGGATGGGGCGACTCTATGGTTTCCTCGGCTTGAGCGTGGGCGTGAACCTGCCCCAGATGTCGCGCGAGGACAAGCAGGCGGCCTACGGGGCCGACGTGACCTACGGCACCAACAACGAGTTCGGGTTCGACTACCTGCGCGACAACATGGTCTACGAGACGGCCGACCGGGTGCAGCGCGGCCTGCATTACGCGATCGTCGATGAAGTGGACTCCATCCTGATCGACGAGGCGCGAACCCCGCTGATCATCAGTGGCCAGGCGGAGGACCACACCGAGCTGTACATGCGCATCAACCAGGTGGTGCCGCTGCTCAAGCGCCAGATCGGCGAGGCCGACCCGCGTACCGGCGAAGGGGTGATCGAGCCGGGCGACTTCACGATCGACGAAAAGAGCCGTCAGGTCTTTCTGACCGAGCAGGGCCACGAGAACGCCGAACGCGTGCTGACCCAGGCCGGGTTGCTGGCCGAGGGAGCGAGTCTCTACGACCCCTCGCACATCACCCTGGTGCACCACCTGTATGCCGCACTGCGCGCCCATCATCTCTTCCACCGCGATCAGCATTACGTGGTGCAAAACGGCGAGGTGATCATCGTCGACGAGTTCACCGGCCGCCTGATGGCCGGGCGTCGCTGGTCCGACGGCCTGCACCAGGCCGTGGAGGCGAAGGAGGGCGTGGCCATCCAGGCCGAGAACCAGACCCTGGCATCGATCACCTTCCAGAACTACTTCCGCATGTACGGCAAGCTGGCCGGCATGACGGGCACGGCCGACACCGAGGCCTATGAGTTCCAGGAGATCTACGGCTTGGAGACGGTGGTCATCCCGCCGAACAAGCCCACGCAGCGCAAAGACGAGCTCGATCGCGTCTACAAGACCAGCCGCGAGCGCTACGAGGCGGTGATCGCCGACATCCGCGAATGCCATGAGCGCGGCCAGCCCGTGCTGGTGGGCACGACCTCGATCGAGAACTCCGAGTTGCTGTCGGACCTGCTCACCAAGGCCGGGCTGCCGCACCAGGTGCTCAACGCCAAGCAGCATGCGAAGGAGGCCGAGATCATCGCCCAGGCCGGGCGCCCGGGCATGATCACGATCGCCACCAACATGGCCGGCCGCGGCACCGACATCGTGCTGGGTGGCAATGTGGACAAGCAGGTGCAGCTCATCGAGGCCGACGAGTCGCTGAGCGAGGCCGACAAGCGGCAGCGCATCGACAAGCTGCGCGCCGAATGGCAAAGCCTGCACGAGCAGGTCAAGGCGCTGGGGGGGCTGCGCATCATCGCCACCGAACGCCACGAGTCGCGCCGCATCGACAACCAGTTGCGCGGCCGCTCGGGCCGCCAGGGCGACCCCGGCTCCTCGCGCTTTTACCTCTCTCTCGAAGACCCGCTGATGCGCATCTTCGCGGGCGACCGCGTCAAGGCCATCATGGACCGCCTGAAGATGCCCGACGGCGAGGCCATCGAGGCGGGCATCGTCACACGCTCCATCGAAAGCGCGCAGCGCAAGGTCGAGGCACGCAACTTCGACATCCGCAAGCAACTGCTGGAGTACGACGACGTCGCCAACGACCAGCGCAAGGTCATCTACCAGCAGCGCAACGACATCCTGGATGCCACCGACATCAGCGCCCAGATCGCCCACCTGCGAGAAGGCGCGCTGACCGATGTGGTGCGCACCTATGTCCCGGCCGACAGCGTCGAGGAGCAATGGGACCTGGCGGGGCTGGAGAACACGCTGCGTGACGAGTGGCAGCTCGACGTCGACCTGCGTCAGTGGGTCGAGTCCAGCGAGGCGGTGTCCGATGAGGACATCGTCGAGCGTGTGGTGCAGGCCGGCCACGCAGCCTACCAGGCCAAGGTGGAGCGCGTGGGCAAGGAGCAGTTCGCGCAGTTCGAGCGCATGGTGCTGTTGCAGTCCCTTGACACCCATTGGCGCGAGCACCTGGCGGCCCTGGACTACCTGCGTCAGGGCATCCATCTGCGCGGCTATGCGCAGAAGAACCCCAAGCAGGAGTACAAGCGCGAAGCCTTCGAGCTCTTCGCGCAACTGCTCGATGTGGTGAGGATGGAGGTCACGCGCATCTTGCTGACGGTGCGCATCCAGACCCAGGAGCAGGTGGCCCAGGCGGCCGAAGCCATCGGGGACAAGGCCGAGCACATCAGCAACGTGACCTACACCCACCCCAACGAGGATGGCACGGTGGCCAGCGAGACCGACCCGCGCACCGCCGCCGTCCAGGTGCCCAAGGTGGGCCGCAACGACCCCTGCCCCTGCGGCAGCGGCAAGAAATACAAGCACTGCCACGGCAAGTTGAACTGAGGTCGAACATGCCTGTGAACCTGCAAGCTCCCGATCCCCGGACTCTGCACCCGGTGCCCGGTGTGCGCATCGGCATTGCGATGGCCGGCGTGCGCAAAGCCCAGCGCAAGGATCTGTGCGTCTTCGTGCTCGACGAGGGGGCGGCGGTGGCCGGGGTCTTCACGCGCAATCGCTTCTGCGCGGCGCCGGTGCAGGTGGCCCGTGAGCATCTGGCCGCCGGGCAGGGCATCCGGGCCCTCGTGATCAACACCGGCAACGCCAATGCGGGCACGGGCGAGGAGGGCCTGGCCCGTGCCCGCACCACCTGCGAGGCCCTGGCCGGCCATCTCGGCGTGAGCCCCACGCAGGTGTTGCCGTTTTCCACCGGCGTGATCATGGAGCCGCTGCCGGTGGAGCGCATCGTGGCCGGCCTGCCCACGGCCCTGGCCGATCTGAAGGCCGACCATTGGGCGGATGCGGCGCAGGCCATCATGACGACCGACACGGTGCCCAAGGCCGTTTCGCGCCAGGTGAGCATCGGTGGCCAAACGGTCACGATCACCGGCATCAGTAAAGGCGCGGGCATGATCCGGCCCAACATGGCCACGATGCTGGGCTTCCTGGCCACCGATGCGAACATCGATCCGGGCTTGCTGCCCGCCCTGGTGCGCGAGGCGGCCGACCAGTCCTTCAACCGCATCACCATTGACGGCGACACCTCCACCAACGATGCCTTCGTGGTCATCGCCACGCGCCAGGCGCGCCATGCCTCGATCACCCAGCTCGAATCGCCCGAAGGGGCCGTGCTGCGCGAGGCCGTGATCGGCGTGGCGCAGCAACTGGCCCAGGCCATCGTGCGCGATGGCGAAGGGGCCACCAAATTCATCACCGTGCGTGTGGAAGGCGGCGCCACGAAAGACGAGTGCCGCAAGGTGGCCTACGCCATCGCCCACTCACCGCTGGTGAAGACGGCCTTCTACGCCAGCGATCCCAACCTGGGTCGCATCCTGGCTGCGGTGGGCTATGCAGGCATCGACGACCTCGATCAGACGACGATCGACCTCTACCTCGACGACGTGCATGTGGCCCACCGCGGGGGCCGTCATCCGCAGTACCGGGAGGAGGATGGCCAGCGCGTGATGAAGCGCTCTGAAATCACCGTGAGGGTGCTGTTGGGCCGTGGCCAGGCCCATGCCACGGTGTGGACCTGCGATTTCTCGCACGACTACGTCAGCATCAACGCCGACTATCGAAGCTGAGCCGACCCCAGGTGGCGCTCCAGGCGATCGAGCGTGAGCTGCAGCGAGGTCATCGCCCGGGCACTGCGCTCGCGTCGGCCGGCCGCCTTCACGTCCAGCAGTGTGCGTGAGGTGTCTGCCAGCACGGCGGTATCCAGCGTGATCCCGTGGCGGGCCAGGCGCGGTGCCAGCTCGTCCAAGCGCGCGCGCAGCGCCTGGCGGGTGCTTTGGTAGGCGTGCTCGGCCAGGCGGCGGCGCTGGGCATAGCTGAAAGTGTTGGCCAGAAACATCTCGGCATCGTGCGCTTCGGGCTCGAAGAGCACGATGTCGGTGTGCGGATAGGCCCGCTCGTAGCTGCGCAGCCCCAGCTCCAGCCGGGAGTGGATCATCGAGCGGAAGGTCTGGGACAGCACCACCGGCAGGCCACCATCGGCGATGCGTGGGATGCGATGCGCGCTGCGTTCCTCGCCCTCGCGTGCCTCGAAAGGCACCAGCGGATTCAGGCAGATCAACAGGTCCAGGCCTTGCTCCAGCAGCACCGAGGCGTGCACCGTCTTCTTCAGCGCCCCATCCACATAGTGGCGGCCGTCGATCTCCACCGGCGGGAAGAGCCCGGGCAGGGCGGCACTGGCCTGCACGGCCCGCGAGATGGGCACATGATCCCAGCCCGGCTGGCCGAAGGGCGCGGCCGATCCGCTGTCCAGGTCGGTGGCCACCAGCACGAGCTTGCGGCCCAGGGTGCGGAAATCATTGCTGCGGCCGGGGGCGGAGAAGAGCTCGGACAGCCGGGTGTGGATCTGCTCGTTCGAGAACAGGCCCGTGGGCAAGGCACGCCCCAGGCGCTCGACGGCCCCCATCAGCGAACGCCGCCCGAAGGTGTAGTGCCAGGCGGCCGACCCCAGCAGCCCCGGCAGGGCGGCAGCGCGCTGCACGAACTCGCCCACGGCTGGGCGCACCAGCAGCGAGGGCTCGAAGACCTCGCGGGCCGGCCCCAGGTTCTCGATGAACGCGCGGCACAGCTCGCGCGGCGTGTAGCCGTTGGCCAGACCCGCGGCGATGAAGCCGCCGGCCGAGACGCCCACATAGCCCTCGCACTGCGTCAGCGACAGGCCTTGCAGCGCCTCGTCGAGCGCGCACAGGGCGCCGATCTCGTAGATCGCCCCCAACGGGCCGCCACCGGCCAGCGCCAGGCCGATGCGTGCCCGGGCGGTACGTCCGGTCATCCTCAGGCAGCGGCCTTGCGGGCCGGGGCCCGCTTGGCGGCCGCCTTCTTGGCCGCCGCTGCCGTCTTGCGGGGGGCCTTGGCGGCACCGCCGGCCGGCTTGGCCGAGGTCTTGGACAACTTGGCCACGGCCTGGCTGAGCGCATCGATGCGCGCGATCAGGGCATCGACATCTTTGTGGCTGGGCACGCCCAGCTTGTTCAGCGCGCGCGAGACGCGCTCCTCGAAGATGGCTTCGAGCTTGTCCCAGTGCTGGCCGGCGCGGCCGGTGATCTCGCCGGCCATCGCGCTCATCCTGCCGGTGACCTCGCCGATCTTGTCCTCGGCCACGGCCTGGGTCTTGCGCTGCAGGGACACCCCTTCCTTGACCAGAGCCTCGAAGACCTTGCCGCCTTCGGCCTGGGCCTTGGAGAACGCCCCCAGGCCGGCCAGCCAGATCTGCTGCGCCGATTCGCGCACGGTGGCCGCGAGCTGGGAATCGAGCAGGCCGGCGGGGGAGGTGGCCTTCTTCTCGGCCATCTTCTGCAGTTTCTTGACCATGGGGGTTCCTTCCAGGTTGCGTGGAGACAGGGGCACTATAGGGGGGGCACCCTAGGCGCGACAGCCTAATTCTCTAGTGAGGCGCCTCTATGGCGACCCTGGGGAAAGCGCGCAGCGCCGGCGCGGCGGTGCTCGTGAAGAATCGGGGCCATTCGTCTCCAGGAGGGCTGTCATGCGGTATTTCGTCACCGGTGCCACCGGTTTCATCGGCAAACGTCTGGTCAAGAAGCTGCTCGAGCGCCGCGGAGCGGTCGTGTATTTCCTGCTGCGCCAGGAAAGCCAGGCCAAGGTGCCGGAGCTGCTGGCGTACTGGGGCGTGAGCAAGGCGCGCGCGATCCCTGTGCACGGCGATCTCACCCAGCGCCGGCTTGGTGTGGCGGCCGAGGATGTGAAGGCCTTGAAAGGCCAGATCGACCACTTCTACCACCTGGCGGCCGTTTACGACCTGGCCGCCGCCTCCGACACCCAGGTGGCCGTGAACGTCGATGGCACTCGGCACACGGTGGAGTTTGCCAAGGCCATCGAGGCGGCGCACTTCCATCACGTGTCCTCGATCGCGGCCGCGGGGCTGTACGAGGGTGTGTTTCGCGAAGACATGTTCGAGGAGGCCGAAAACCTCGACCATCCCTACTTCCACACCAAGCACGAGAGCGAGAAGCTCGTGCGCAAGGAGTGCAAGCTGCCCTGGACGGTGTACCGGCCGGCGATGGTGGTGGGCGACTCGCGCACCGGGGAGATGGACAAGATCGACGGGCCCTACTATTTCTTCAAGCTCATCCAGCGCCTGCGCCAGCTCCTGCCACCGTGGATGCCGATGGTGGGCCTCGAAGGGGGGCGCGTGAACATCGTGCCGGTGGACTTCGTGGTCGATGCCATCGATCACATCAGCCACGCCAAGACCCCGTTGGCCGGCAAGTGCTTTCACCTGGTCGACCCCAAGGGCTACCGCGTGGGCGATGTGCTGGACATCTTCAGCAAGGCCGCGCATGCGCCCAAGATGAATGTCTTCGTCAATGCCGCCTTGCTCGGCTTCATTCCAAAGGGGGTCAAGAAGAGCCTGATGGCATTGGCCCCGGTGCGCCGCGTGCGCAACGCCGTGATGAAGGACCTGGGCCTGCCCGAGGACATCCTGACCTTTGTCAACTATCCCACGCGCTTCGACTGCCGCGAGACGCTGGCCGTGCTCAAGGGCAGCGGCATTGCCTGCCCCAACCTGCACGACTACGCCTGGCGCCTGTGGGACTACTGGGAGCGTCACCTCGACCCCGACCTGTTCATCGACCGTTCGCTCAAGGGGGCCGTGGCCGGCAAGGTGGTGCTGGTGACGGGCGGCTCCTCGGGCATCGGCCTGGCGGCGGCCAAGAAGTTCGCCGAGGCCGGTGCGATCACGGTGATCTGCGCACGAGATGAGGCCAAGCTGGCGCAGGCCCGGCAGGAGATCCTGGAGGCTGCCGGGGCCGATGCGCAGGTGCACGCGTACTCGGCCGACATCGCCGACGAGGCGAGCTGTGCTGCCCTGGTGGCCTGGCTCAACGACGAGTTCGGCGGCGTGGACGTGCTGATCAACAACGCGGGCCGCTCGATCCGCCGCGCCATCGAGAACAGCTACGACCGCTTCCACGATTTCGAGCGCACCATGCAGCTCAACTACTTCGGCTGCCTGCGCGTGACCATGGGTTTGTTGCCGGGCATGGTGGCCAAGAAGAAGGGCCACGTGGTCAACATCAGCTCGATCGGTGTGTTGACCAATGCGCCGCGCTTTTCGGCCTATGTGGCCAGCAAGGCGGCGCTGGACGCCTGGACGCGCTGCGCGGCCAGCGAGTTCGCCGATGTGGGCGTGAGCTTCACGACGATCAACATGCCGCTGGTGCGCACGCCGATGATCGCGCCGACCAAGATCTACAACAACGTGCCCACGCTCTCGCCCGAGGAGGCTGCCGAGATGATCGCCCAGGCCGTGGTCGACAAGCCGGTGCGCATCGCCACCCGCCTGGGCATCCTGGGCCAGGTGCTGCATGCCCTGGTGCCACGCGTGGCGCAGATCATCATGAACACCAGCTTCCGCATGTTCCCCGACAGTGAGGCCGCCAAGGGGGACAAAGGGGGCAAGCCCCAGCTCTCGGCCGAGGCGATCGCGCTGCAACAGATGATGCGAGGCATCCATTTCTGACGCGGCTGCCGAAGATGTAACGAGGGCGGGCACCGGTTGGTGGCGGTTGGGATCAGAAGGGTTGCGAATGCCGCGAGCTTGTTCGCAAATGTTGTCAACGCCGTCCATCTTGCCGGGTTCCATGCTCTGGCGGGGGAGTTGATCGGCGGCGCCGCGCTTGCGTACCATCCGGGGCCTTGCTTCGGACGACGGCCCGATGACGAACGACACCTCCCACCCGGCCGCCCTGGCCGCCGGCGCCAGCGCGCACTGGGCGCAACGCAGCCTCACGCAGGTCTGGCATCCCTGCACGCCGATCCAGCGCCTGGCCGCCAGTGCGCCCCTGCCCCTGGTGCGTGGTCAGGGCCCATGGCTGTTCGACCCGGACGGGCGGCGCTACTTCGACGCGATCAGCTCGTGGTGGGTGAATCTCTTCGGTCATGCCGACGCGCGCATCGGGGCGGCCGTGAAGGACCAGCTCGACCGCCTGCCCCACGTGATGCTGGCCGGCTGCACGCACGAGAGCGCGGTGCTGCTGGCCGAGCGTCTGTCGCAGCGCACCGGCGGCGTGCTGGGGCATGCGTTCTACGCCAGCGACGGGGCCAGCGCGGTGGAGATTGCACTGAAGATGAGCTTTCACAGCTGGCGCAACCGTGGACGCGCGGCCAAGCGCGAGTTCGTCTGCCTGCGCGGTGGCTACCACGGTGAGACCCTGGGGGCGCTGGCCGTGACCGACGTGAGGGTGTTCCGCGACGCCTACGACCCGCTGCTGCTGCGCACCCACCAGGTGATGTCGCCCGATGCGCGCCAGGCCCGGCCCGGCGAGACGGCGGTCGAGGTGGCGCAGCGTGCGCTGGCGCAGATGCAGGCGCTGATGGAGTCCCGCCACGAGCACCTGGCGGCGGTCATCGTCGAGCCGCTGGTGCAGGGGGCGGCCGGCATGGCCATGCACGATGCGGCCTATCTGCGCGGCCTGCGCGCCTTGTGCGACCGCTACGAGGTGCACCTGATCGCCGATGAGATCGCGGTGGGCTGCGGGCGCACCGGCACCTTCTTTGCGTGCGAACAGGCCACCGCAGCGGGCGACGCGCCGGTGTGGCCGGATCTGCTGTGCCTGTCCAAGGGCATCAGCGGCGGCTACCTGCCTTTGTCGCTGGTGATGGTGCGCGAGCCCCTCTATGCCGCCTTCCTGGACGAGCGCAGCGAGCGCGCCTTCTTGCATTCGCATTCCTACACGGGCAATCCGCTGGCGTGTCGCGCCGCGCTGGCCGTGCTCGACCGCTTCGACCAGGAGCCGGTGCTCGAGCGCAACCGCGTGGCGGCCGATCGCCTGGCCGCGGGGCTGGCCCCGCTGGTCGGGGATCCGCGCATCGAGCATCTGAGACGCTGCGGCACCATCCATGCCTTCGACGTGAAGGCCGAATACGCCCGCGCCGACTTTGCCGAGCGCTTTCATCGGGAGGGTCTGGCACAGGAACTGCTGATCCGTCCGATCGGCCGCAGTGTGTACCTCATGCCGCCCTATGTGCTCGACGAGGCGCTGGCCGACTGGCTCGCGCAGCGCGTGCGCGCAACGCTGGACGCCGTGGTGCCCGGAGCCGCCCATGCTGCTTGACCACCTGCGTGCACAACTGGCCGAGCGGCAGGCGCAGGCCCTGCAGCGCCGGCGTCGCACGGCCCACTCGCCCTGCCAGCCCCGTCAGGTGCTGGCCGCCGACGGCGCTGCGCCGCGCGAGCTGCTGAGTTTTTGCAGCAACGACTACCTGGGACTGGCCGCCCACCCGGTGCTGCGCGAGGCCTTGGCCGAGGGCGCGGCCCGTTTCGGCGCCGGCAGCGGCGCCTCGCACCTGATCAACGGCCACAGCTTGGCCCATGCACGGCTGGAGGCCCAGCTGGCCGAGATCCTGTCACCCCATTGGCCCGAGCTGGCGGTGCTGAGCTTTTGCACCGGCTACATGGCCAATCTGGCGGTGCTGACGGCGCTGGGGCAGGCACAGGCCACACTGCTGTGCGAGACCCTCAACCACGCCTCGCTGATCGACGGGGCGCGCCTGGCCCGCGCGACGGTGGTGAAATACCCGCACAACGACGTGGCGGCGCTGGAGGCGCTGCTGGTGCGCTGCGCCACACCGCTGCGGCTGATCGTCACCGATGCGGTCTTCAGCATGGACGGCGACCTCGCTCCGCTGGACGCGCTGCTGGCCCTGGCCGAGCGCCATGACGCCTGGCTGATCGTGGACGATGCCCATGGCTTTGGCGTGCTGGGGCCCACGGGGCGTGGCAGCCTGGAGCACTTCGGCCTGCGCAGCCGCCGCGTCGTCTACATCGGCACCCTGGGCAAGGCCGCGGGCGTGGCCGGGGCCTTCGTGGCGGCGCATCCCACCGTGATCGACTGGCTGGTGCAAAGCGCGCGCAGCTACATTTACACGACCGCCTCACCCCCGGCCGTGGCCCATGCGGTCAGCGCCAGCCTGGGCCTGGTGTTCGGCGACGAGGGCGCGCGCCGGCGTGCCGCCTTGCGCGAGCGCATCGCGCAGTGGCGCCGCGGCCTCGCCGGCGGCCTGCCGTCGGCCTGGCACCTGGCGCCCTCGTCCACCGGCATCCAGCCGCTGATCGTCGGCGACAACGAGACGGCGCTGACCCTGTCGGCCGCCTTGGAAGCCCGCGGCCTGTGGGTGCCGGCCATCCGCCCCCCCACGGTGCCGGTGGGCACCGCCCGCTTGCGCGTGGCCCTCAGCGCCGCCCACACGGCCGAGGACGTGGACCGCCTGGTCGAGGCGATCCGTGCCGCGGCTATCCCCGGAGAGCGCTCATGATTCCGTTGCAGGGTTGGTTCGTCACCGGCACCGACACCGAGATCGGCAAGACCACCGTCAGTGCCGGTCTGTTGCAGGCCCTGGGCCGCCGCGGTTGGCGTGTGGCCGGCTACAAGCCGGTGGCCGCCGGCACCGAATGGCGTGGAGGCCGGCGCGTCAACGACGACATCGAACGCCTGAGGGCCGCGGCCAATGTGCCGCTGGCCGCCGAGGAGGTCTGCGCCTGCCTGCTCGATGCCGCCTGCGCCCCGCACCTGGCGGCGCGCGAGGCCGGTGTGACGATCTCGATGGAGGCGTTGCTGGCGGGCGCGCAGCGCCTGGCCGGCCGGGTGGACCGGCTCATCGTCGAAGGCGTGGGCGGCTTCCTCGTGCCGCTGGACGAGCGGCTCGACACGGCCGACCTGGCCGTGCGCCTGGGGCTGCCCGTGATCCTGGTGGTGGGGCTGCGCCTGGGCTGCCTCAACCATGCCTTGCTCACCGCCGAGGCCGTGCGTGCCCGAGGCTTGCGGTTGGCCGGCTGGGTGGGCAACGCAGTGGACCCCCGCATGCCCTGGCGCGAGGCCAATGTCGAGACCCTGCGCGAGCGTCTGGCCCGTCACTTCGAAGCGCCCTGTCTGGGGGTGGTCCCTCCGCTGCACGAGCCCGATGCCGCCGCGGTGGCCCCCCATCTGGACCTGTCGGTCCTGGGGCCGTGGTGAGCCGCGTTCAGCGTTTCTCGATCGCAGTGACGGTGTAGGTGCCGCCGACCTTGGCGGCCTGGAAGCTCACCTTGTCGCCCACCTGCACCTTGTCGAGCAGGCTGGGCGGTTCGGCGCGGAAGACCATGGTCATCGGCGGCATGTCCAGGCTCTTGATCTCGCCGTGCTTGATGGTGATCTTGCCGGCGGCCTTGTCGATCTTGCGCACCTCGCCTTCGGCTGCCTGGGCCAGGGCGAGGGTGCTTGCCGCAGCCAGGGCGATCGCGCCGAGCCATCGTTTCATGTGGGGCCTTTCCTCATTCAAGTGCGTGTGCCGGCAAGGGCCGGGTAGTGCTGATAGACGCGGCCCTTGCGGTCGCGGCCGACGAGGATCACATCGTAGGCGTCGCGGCGGTCACCGACTTCCATGCCCGGCGAGCCCACCGGCATGCCCGGCACGGCCAGCCCGATCGCGGCAGGGCGCTCGGCCAGCAGGCGGCGGATCTCGCGTGCCGGCACATGGCCTTCGAGCACATAGCCTTGCACGACGGCGGTGTGACAGGAGCCGAACTCATCGGGCATGCCCAGCTTCTCGCGGTATTCGGCCGGGCCACGCACGTTGTTCACCTTGACCTGGAAGCCATGGGCCTGCAGGTGCTCGACCCAGGCGCCGCAGCAGCCGCAGCTCTCGGACTTCCAGACTTCGACCAGCGGCTGGCGGGCGGCGCTGACCAGGGCCGGGGCGGCGGCGGTGCCGGCCAGGGCGCTCGCCCAGGCCAGCCACCGGCGGCGTGACATCGACAAAGACATGAGATGGACCTCTTTCCAACGATGGATCAAACCGGTTCCGGTTTCCCGGGGCGCTGGCCTGTGCCGTCGGAGCGGTGCAAGCTTGGAGTTTGGGGCGCGCGCCTCGGTTCCCTGCGCCGTTCGCACATCGAACGAAAGCGGTGCCGGTCTGCACACGCCATGATGCCTGTGTTTGCATCTCCCGTCCCTCGCCCGGGAACAAGGGGCGGTGCGTGCAGCCGCGACGTGCTGCGCCGCACCAGCCGCCCTAGAATCCGGGCATCGTCCGGCGGCCCCTCACCGTCCGTTCCCGAAGCGTCCCGGAGTCTCCCCCGCATGAACACCCCTGCTGCGGCCCCAGCGGCCCCCCACGACCTGCAACACATCGCCCCGCGCGACCAGGCCGAGATCCTGGCCCAGGCCTTGCCCTACATCCGCAAGTTCCATGGCAAGACCATCGTCATCAAGTACGGTGGCAATGCCATGACCGACCCGGCGCTGCAACAGGACTTCGCCGAGGACGTGGTGCTGCTCAAGCTCGTGGGCATGAACCCGGTGGTGGTGCACGGCGGAGGGCCCCAGATCGACGAAGCCCTGGCCAAGATCGGCAAGAAGGGCACCTTCATCCAGGGCATGCGCGTGACCGATGAAGAGACCATGGAAGTGGTCGAATGGGTGCTGGCCGGCCAGGTGCAACAAGACATCGTCGGCCTGATCAACGCTGCCGGCGGCAAGGCTGTGGGCTTGACGGGGCGCGACGGCGGGCTGATCCGCGCACGCAAGCTGCGCATGAAGGACAAGACCGACCCGACCAAGGAACACGACGTGGGCCAGGTGGGCGACATCGTTGCGATCGACCCGAGCGTGGTGAAGGCCCTGCAGGACGACCAGTTCATCCCGGTCATCTCGCCGCTGGGCTTTGGCGAGCACAACGAGAACTACAACATCAACGCCGACGTGGTGGCCGGCAAGCTGGCCGAGGTGCTCAAGGCCGAGAAGCTGATGCTGCTGACCAACACCCCGGGTGTGCTCGACAAGAACGGTAATTTGCTCACGGACCTGACCGCACGCGAGATCGATGAGCTGTTCGCCGACGGCACCATCTCGGGCGGCATGCTGCCCAAGATCGCCTCCGCGCTGGACGCGGCCAAGAGCGGCGTGAACGCCGTGCACATCATCGACGGCCGCGTGCCGCATGCGATGCTGCTGGAGGTCCTCACCGAACAGGCCTTCGGCACGATGATCCGCTCGCACTGAGCCGCGCCAGCGCATGAAGCGCCGCAGCGTCTGGCTGTTCGACCTGGACAACACGCTGCACGATGCCTCCCGGGCGGTGTTCCGTCATCTCGACGGCTCGATGACGGAGTACATCGCCCGCGAGCTGAGGGTGCCGCACGAGCAGGCCGACGCCCTGCGGCGCGACTACTGGCGGCGCTACGGCGCCACGCTGCTCGGCCTGATCCATCACCATGGCATCCGCCCCGCGCACTTTCTGGAGCACACGCACGCGCTGCCCGGGCTGGAGGCGCGGGTCTTCACGCATGCCCATGACAGGGCCGCGCTCCAGCGCCTGGGTGGGCGCAAGTATGTGCTGACCAACGCCCCGCGGGGCTACGCGCGGCGGGTGCTGGGGGCGCTGGGCCTGGAGACGGTCTTCGACGGGATCATCCCCATCGAGGCCCTGCGCATGTTCGGCCGCTGGCGGCCCAAGCCCGACGCACGCATGCTGCGCCATGTGGCGGTGCGCTTGAAGGTGCCACCCAGTCGCTGCATCCTGGTCGAAGACACCTTGGCCCATCAAAAGGCCGCCCGCGCCCTGGGCATGCGCACGGTGTGGATGCAGCGATATCTGCGACACAATGCACACGGCCCGGAAGTTGGTGTTTACCTGCGCCGCAAGCCCGTTTACGTGTGTGCGAGAATCCGCTCGCTACAAAAGTTACATTCTCTGCACGCACCGTGATGGCCGAGCCTTCCGTCCCTGCCGAGCCGACGTCTCCCGCCGCCGAGGCCGCTGGCGAGGCGGCGTCACGCAAGCGGCCCAAGCCCGGCGAGCGCCGGGTGCAGATCCTGCAGACACTGGCGGCCATGCTCGAACAGCCCGGGGCCGAGCGCATCACCACCGCGGCCCTGGCGGCGCGGCTGGCGGTGAGCGAGGCGGCCTTGTACCGCCATTTCGCCAGCAAGGCCCAGATGTTCGAGGGCCTGATCGAGTTCATCGAGCACAGCGTCTTCACGCTGATCAACCAGATCACCGAGCGCGAGGGCGCCGGCCAGGCCCAGGCGCACAAGATCGTCGCCGTGGTGCTGCAGTTTGCCGAGAAGAACCCGGGCATGACGCGCGTGATGGTGGGCGATGCCCTGGTGTTCGAGAACGAGCGCCTGCTGGTGCGCATGAACCAGTTCTTCGACCGCATCGAGGCCCAGTTGCGACAAAGCCTGCGCCAGGCGGCCGAGGCCAATGGCTCGATCACACCCTCGGTCGATGCCCAGGCGCAGGCCTCGGTGTTGACGGGCTTCGTCGTGGGGCGGCTGCACCGCTACGCCCGCTCGGGCTTCAAGCGCACACCCACCGAGTTCCTCGACGCCAGCCTGCGTCTGCTGTCGGCCTGAGCGTTGCGGCTCGGCCATGCTGAGCATCACCTTGGCCGGCGAGCAGGCCGTCTTGCTGCCTGACAAGGCCCTGTGGCTGCCCGCACACGCCAGCTTGCTGGTGGCCGATGTGCACCTGGGCAAGGCGGCGAGCTTTCGCCGTCAGGGGGTGCCGGTGCCGCGCGGCAGCAGCCGTGCGGCCCTGCAGGGCCTGAGCGTCCTGATCGAACGCCTGAGGCCTCGTCGCTTGGTCTTCCTGGGCGATTTCCTGCATGCCGCGCAGGCCCACAATCCCGCCACCTTGCAGGCCCTGTGGAGCTGGCGGCAGCAGCATCCCGAACTGGACCTCGTGCTGGTGCGCGGCAACCACGACGACCGGGCGGGCGACCCGCCTGCCGGGCTGCGTATGTGCTGCGTGGACGAACCCTGGCCCCTGGGGCCTTGGGCCCTGTGTCATCACCCGGTGCCGCAGCCTCAGGCCTATGTGCTGGCCGGGCATTGGCATCCTTGCGTGAGCCTGCAGGGCCGGGCGCATGACCGCCTGCGGCTGCCTTGCTTCTGGTTTGGCGCGCAGGTGGGGGTGCTGCCAGCCTTTGGGCACTTCACCGGCATGCATCCGATCGCGCCGGTTGCCGGCGACCAGGTGTATGCCGTGGCCGAGGACCTGGTCATGAACGTGCCTGTGGCGGCGTGAGCGCACCGCTACACTGGCGCGTCGACGAGTCCTTGCCGTGTGCGCATCTGTGTCCATGTCTGCCGCCCTCGATACCCTGTTGCTGCGCGCCGAAGCCGTGTTGGCTCGGCTGGAGAAAATGCTGCCCCAAGAGACCCTGACCGAACCCGACTGGTCGGCCTCTATCGCGTTCCGTTACCGCCGGCGCGGCCCGGTGGGTCGGCTCGAGCCGGTGCGTCACGTGTCGACCATCCGCCTGTCGGACCTGTGCGAGGTCGATGCGCAGAAAGAGCGCCTGCTGCGCAACACCGCGCAATTCGTTGCGGGCCGACAGGCCAACAACGTGTTGCTCACCGGGGCGCGAGGCACCGGCAAGTCCTCGCTGGTCAAGGCCTGCCTGAACGAGTTTGCAGGCCAGGGCCTGCGGCTCATCGAGGTGGACAAGGCCGACCTCGTGGACCTGCCCGACCTCATCGACCTGGTGGCCGATCGCCCAGAGCGTTTCATCGTCTTTTGCGACGACTTGAGCTTCGATGAGGGCGAACTCGGCTACAAGGAGCTCAAATCCATCCTCGACGGCTCCGTGGCCGCGGCCACACCGAACGTGCTGATCTATGCGACCAGCAACCGCCGCCACCTGTTGCCCGAGTACATGAAGGAGAACCTCACCTACACCCACACCGAGGACGGCGAGGTCCATCCGGGCGAGGTGGTGGAGGAGAAGATCTCCCTGTCCGAGCGCTTCGGCCTGTGGATCAGCTTCTATCCCTTCAGCCAGGCCGAGTACCTGGGCATCGTGGCCCAGTGGCTGCGCAGCTTCGGCGTGGACGAGCCGGCCATCGAGGCCGCGCGTCAGGAGTCGCTGGTGTGGGCCTTGGAGCGCGGCTCGCGTTCGGGCCGCGTGGCCTACCAGTTCGCGCGAGACTATTGCGGCCGTGTGGGCCTTCACCCGGCATGAGAACGCCCATCGACGTGGCCGTGGGGGTGCTGGTCGAGCGCACGCCGGCAGGAGAGGGCCGCTTCCTGCTCACCTCGCGTCCACAGGGCAAGGTCTATGCGGGCTATTGGGAGTTCCCGGGGGGCAAGCTCGAGGTCGGCGAGTCGGTGGAGCAGGCGCTGCGTCGCGAGTTGCATGAGGAACTGGGCATCACCATCGGGGCCGTGCATCCGTGGAAGGTCGAGCTGGTCGACTACCCGCATGCCCTGGTGCGCCTGCATTTCTGCAAGGTCTACGACTGGAGCGGCGAATTCGAGATGCGCGAAGGCCAGTCCATGGCCTGGCAGGATCTGCCGGTGCAGGTGCAGCCGGTGCTGCCGGGCACGGTGCCGGTGCTGCAGTGGTTTGCGGCCGAGCGGGGATTCGAAGGCGCGACCCACGCCGCCTGACCCAGGGCCCAGCCGCCCGAAGCCGGGCCGTCTCCCCGTGGGGGGCGAGCCCCGGGGCCAAGGGATGAGCGGGCGTCAGTGCACCGGCGGTGTGGCCTGTGGGTCTTCGGCGTCGGTGCTGTCCGGCGGGGCGGGCACGCGGTAGCTCTCGCTGGCCCAGGCCCCGAAATCCAGGTTCTTGCAGCGTTCGCTGCAGAAGGGGCGGTGCGGGTTCTCGGGCGCATACAGGCTTGGCCCGCCACAGGCCGGGCAGCGCACGGTGCGGGGTTTGGGCGGGGCTGAACTCATCCGGTACACAAGGTCAGTTCGAAACCCAGGTCCTCGGCGGCTGGCCGCAACCGCCCTTCCTCGTCCTGGCGCATGAAGCGGATCGACACCATCAGCCGGTGGCCGCTGATCTCGGGCACGAGACCGGTGGACGGATCCAGGCGGACACGCATGAGCTGGTAGCTGCGCCCGGCGGGCAGGCTCTGCTGGTACTGGCCCGCCGTGGCCATCACCTTGTGGGGCACGCCCGACTCGCGCAGCAGGCCCAGCAGCACGCGCAAGGCCTCGGCCAGCGGCATCAGCGTGCCCACCCAGCGCTGCAGGTCGGCTTGCCGCCGCACGGCGGGCAGCTTCTGCCAGGCGTAGTAGGCGGGCAGGTCGAACTCGCAGGTGCCACCCGGGATGCTGATGCGGCTGCGCACACTCATCAGCCACTCGTTGCCCGTGAGCGCATGGCCCGCCTTGCCGGGCAACTGGTTGAGCTGGACGAAGGCGTGGTCGATGCGGCCGACCACCTCGTCCAGGGCCTGCTCGGAGATCGAGGGATTGCCGCGGTAGCCGTTGAGGACGGTCTTTTGGCGCTCCAGATCCTTGAGCAGGTCGGACTTGAGGTCGGCCCGGGAGGCCACGTCCATGATCTCGAACAGGGTGGCCAGGGCGAAATGATGATCGACGGCCGCTTCACGCACCATCAGCTGGCCCAGCCGGTCGAACAGGTGTTCGAGCCGCAGCATGGTGCGGATGCTCTCGTTGAAGGGGTATTCGTAGAGGATCAAGGCAAGCGGCACGATGCAAGGGGATGCCGGGCATTGTTCCATACCCCGGCAGGGTGGACCACCGGTGCGCGGTCCAAGACCCCGTCTGCCGGTCGGCGACCGCTTGTCCCCCGCGCCAAGCAGTCTCTCAAGCCGATGGCCCTGGCGCCGCTTGCGCAGCGGGATGCCACAGGGCCCACAGCGCCTCCAATGTGGCATGTAGGCCGGCCAGCGTGTCTGTGTCGTTGGCCACGATGATGTCGGCGGCCGCCAGGCGCTGCGACCGCGAGGCCTGCTGGGCAATGATGGCTTGCACGGCCTGCTCGGTCAGTCCCGAGCGCCGCATCACGCGCTCCACCTGGCGCTCGGGCGAGCAGTCGACCACGAGCACCTGGTCCACCCGCGTGCGCCAGATGCGCGACTCGACGAGCAGGGGCACGTCGAAGACCAGCATCTGGCCCGGCCGGGCCTGGGCCGCCTGACGCGCCGCTTCCGCGCCGATCAAGGGGTGCAGGATGGCTTCCAGTTGCGCCTTGCGCAGTGGATCGCGGAAGACGAGCTCGCGCATGAACTCGCGGTCCAGGGCGCCGTCGGCGGTGATGGCCGCCTCGCCGAAGGCCTCGCGGATCGGCGCGATGCCGGCCCCGCCGGGCTGTGTGAGCTGGCGCGAGATGGCGTCGGTGTCGACCAGATGGGCTCCGCGCTCGCGCAGCCAGGCCGCCACCGTGCTCTTGCCGCTGCCGATGCCGCCGGTCAGGCCCAGCCGCAAGGGGCGGGGTAGCCACGGACCGTCCATGGACTTCAGGCCCAGCCCATCCAGCCGAGCACGGTGTCGGCGCCCACGAAGTAGACCAGCACGCCGGCGCCGGCCAGGAAAGGGCCGAAGGGCACATAACGGCCTTCGCGCAGTCGGCTGGCGAGCTTCATCCCGATGCCCACGATGGCACCGATCAGCGAGGCGATCAGCGCGATCGGCAGCAGGGTGTTCCAGCCCAGCCAGGCGCCCAGTGCGGCCAGCAGTTTGAAGTCGCCGAAGCCCATGCCTTCCTTGCCGGTGGTCAGCTTGAAGAGCCAGTAGACGGACCACAGCGCCAAATAGCCCGCCACGGCGCCCCACAGGGCGGTGGACAGCGGGATCGTCCAGCCCAGTGCCGCGGCGATCAGGCCGCCCCACAGCAGGGGCTGCGTGAGCTGGTCGGGCAGCAAGGTGGTGTCCCAGTCGATGAAGGTGAGGGCCACCAAGGTGGCCATCACGGCGCACCAGGCCAGGGCCACGGGCTGCGGCCCCAGTTTCCAGGCCACGCCGGCGAACAGGGCGGCCGTCAGCAGCTCGACACCGGGATAGCGCCAGGAGATCGGGGCTTTGCAGGCCGAGCAGCGAGCGCGCAGCACGATCCAGCTGATGACGGGAACGTTCTCGTACCAGCGGATGTGGTGGCCACACTGGGGGCAGCGCGAACGTGGCCGCAGCAGGCTGAGCGGCTCGCCGTCGTCGGGCAGGGGCTGCTCCAGCAGTTCGGCACTGTCGCGTCGCCATTGCCGCTCCAGCATGAGGGGCAGGCGGTGGATGACCACGTTGAGGAAGCTGCCGACGCACAGGCCCAGCACGGCCAGGGCGGCCGGAGAAAGCCACCAGGCAAGCACTTCAGGGGACATCGAGGTTCTTGCGGTTGTGCTTCAGACCACCTGGCCCAGCTTGAAGATGGGCAGGTACATCGACACCACGATGCCACCGATGATGGTGCCGAGCACCACGATGATCACCGGTTCCATCAGGCTCGACAGCCCCTTGACGGCTTCATCGACCTCCTGCTCGAAGAACTCGGCGGCCTTGTTGAGCATGTGGTCCAGCGAGCCGGATTCCTCGCCGATCGCGCACATTTGCAACACCATCACCGGGAAGATGCCGGTGGACTGCATCGCCGTGGTCAGGCTCGTGCCGGTGGAGACGTCCTTCTGGATCTTCTCGGTGGCTTCGGCAAACACGGCGTTGCCCGAGGCCCCGCCCACCGAGTCGAGGGCTTCGACCAGCGGCACGCCGGCGGAGAACATCGTGGCCAGCGTGCGCGTCCAGCGCGCCACGGCCGACTTGTAGACCAGCGGACCGAACAAGGGCACTTTGAGCAGCAGCCGGTCCATGGCTTTTTGCATTTTCTCCGAGCGCTTCCAGCTCTCGAAGAAGAAGTAGGTGCCCCCGATCAGGACACCGAAGATGATGTACCAGTATTGGACGAACAGGTCCGACATCGCCATCACCAGCAACGTGGGGGCCGGCAGGTCCGCCCCGAAGGAGGTGAAGATCTCTCTGAATGCCGGAATGACGAACATCATGATGATGGCCACCACGATGAAGGCCACCACCAGCACGGCCACCGGATAAATCAGGGCCGACTTGATCTTGGCTTTGATGGCCTCGGTCTTTTCCTTGTAGGTGGCCAGACGCTCGAGCAGTGTTTCCAGGATACCGCCGGCCTCGCCGGCCTCGACCAGGTTGCAGTACAGCGCGTCGAAGTACAGCGGATGCTTGCGCAGGGCTGCCGACAGGCTGGTGCCGGTCTCGACGTCCATGCGGATCTCGTTGAGCAGCTTGGCCAGTCGAGGGTTGCTGCTGCCGCGGCCCACGATGTCGAAAGCCTGAAGCAGCGGCACGCCGGCGCGCATCATCGTGGCGAGCTGGCGCGTGAAGATGGCGATGTCCTTGGGCTTGATTGCCTTGCCGCCGCTCATGCGGCGCTTCTTGACCTTGGTGACCAGCACACCCTGGCGGCGCAGGCTGGCGCTGACCATGGCTTCCCCGCCGGCACGCATCTCCCCGCGCACGGCCTTGCCGTTGCGGTCCTTGCCTTCCCATTCGAAGACGAATTCCTGGGTCTTCTTTGCTGCTGCAACTGCCATGGTGCCTCCAGGGCGCAAACCCTGTATCAAAACTTATTCGTTGGTCACGGAGATGACCTCTTCCAGCGTCGTCACCCCGAGCCGGACCTTGTACAGCCCGGCCTGACGCAGGTCCCGCACCCCCTCCTTCTGCGCCTGCGCGGCGATGTCCATCGCCGAGCCGTCGGACAGGATGATGCGTTGGATCTCCTCGGAAATGGGCATCACTTGGTAAATGCCGACGCGCCCTTTGTAGCCATTGTTACAACTCGAGCAGCCCACGGCACGGTAGGGCTTCCAACTGCCGTCGAGTTCTTCTTCCTTGAAGCCGGCTTTGAGCATGGCCTCGCGCGGGTAGACAGCCGGCTGCTTGCAGTTCTCGCACAGGCGCCGCGCCAGGCGTTGGGCGGTGATCAGAATCACGCTGGAGGCGATGTTGAACGGCGCCACGCCCATGTTGCGCAGGCGGGTCAGTGTCGAGGGGGCATCGTTCGTGTGCAGCGTGGACATCACGAGGTGGCCGGTCTGGGCGGCCTTGATCGCGATGTCGGCGGTTTCCAGGTCGCGGATCTCACCGACCATGATCACGTCGGGATCCTGGCGCAGGAACGCTTTGAGCGCCGCTGCAAAGGTCAGCCCAGCCTTGTCGTTGACGTTCACCTGGTTGATGCCCGGCAGGTTTATCTCGGCCGGATCCTCCACGGTCGAAATGTTCACCCCGGGCTGGTTCAGGATGTTCAGGCAGGTGTAGAGCGAAACCGTCTTGCCGCTGCCGGTGGGGCCGGTGACGAGCACCATGCCATAGGGGCGATGGATGGCGGCCAGCAGCCGCTCCTTTTCGGCCTTTTCGTAGCCCAGGGCCTCGATACCCAGCTTCGCGCTGGACGGATCGAGGATACGAATCACGATCTTCTCGCCGAACAGCGTGGGCAGCGTGCTGACGCGAAAGTCGATGGCGCGGTTGCCGAACTTCAGCTTCATGCGCCCGTCCTGGGGCACGCGCTTCTCGGCGATGTCCAGGCGCGAGATCACCTTGATGCGCGAGGCCAGCTTGTCCTTGATGGCAACGGGCGGCTGGGTGATCTCACGCAGCTCGCCGTCGATGCGGAAGCGCACGCGGTAGTTCAGCTCATAGGGCTCGAAGTGCAGATCGGAGGCGCGCATGTTGATCGCATCGATCAGCATCTTCTGGAGGAAGCGCACGACCGGTGCGTCCTCCACGTCGGCAGCGACCTCAGCCGATTCCGTCGTGGAGGTGTCCTCCTCCGACACGTCGAACTCGAAGTCGCCGCCGACGATGTTCTCCAGCGCCTCGCTGGCCGAGGCGCCCATGCTTTCGAGCACCTTGACCAGCTTGTCATGCTCGACCAGCACCCATTCGGGCGTGAGCTGGGTGGCGAACTTGATGCGCTCGAGCGCCTCCTGGTCGGTCGGGTCGGCGCCGGCGATGAACAGGCGGCTGCCTCGCTTGCCCAGGGGGATGACCTGGTACTGGGCCGACAGCTTGGGATCGAACAGTCCTCTGGGCAGGCGCTGGGTGTCGACGGCTCCCAGGTCGATGAGCGGCAACGAAAACGCGGTGGACAGGGTGTGCGCCAAGTCGCTGGGGGAGACCGCGCCGGCGGCAATGACCGCGCCAATGAAGCTGATGCGCTTGTCCTTGGCCTGCTTGGCCAGGTCTTCGGCGGTCTTGACATTGAGCTTGCCGGCGTTGACCAGCACGCGCGCCACGCCGGACAGCGTGGAGTTCGGGGCCTCAGCCAGAGTGTCCATGCCAGGGGGTCGAGTCAGAAAAAGTGAGCGGTCGCACAGCGCTCAGGGGCGCCGAGTGTGAAGCCGGGGAATGATCGCTGATCCTCTGCGCACTGTAAACCTTGCAAGCCCGTGCAAACGGCACGGGGTCGGCGGGCATATGGTGAACAAATGCACGGCGGTGTCTGAAATCTGGCCGCCGGGGGCGTGCCGCCTGACTCGGCGCGGCGGCGCGATCGATCGGATGGAACGATGTTTCGAAACTTTGCAATTCACAGACAACACAGACCAGACGGGCTCGGCCAGAGATGCGGCATGTCGGCCCGGCCCTGCGATCGGTTGTCGTTGCTTCCGTTCGCCGACCCGGTCGCGCGCACCTGTCCCAATGCGTTGCCGACGAGCAACAATTCCGGCTTCCGCCTCTACGCGATCACCGAAGGCCTGCCCGCACGTGCGCGCCACGACCGCCTGCGGCTGGCCGACAAACTGACCACACTGGATGACAGCGTCCAGACCGCCCGAAGGACCAGGCCATGACCCCAACGATCACATCCGAGCCGCTCATCGTCACCGTGGCCCCCAATGGGGCCTACAAGACCCACGAACAGCACCCCGCGGTGCCGCTGACGGCGCAGGCCCTGGCCGAAACAGCCAAGGCCTGTCTGGAGGCCGGTGCGGCGATGCTGCACATGCATGTGCGCCGACCGGACGGTCGCCACCTGCTCGACGCCCAGGCCTACCGCGAGGCCACCGAGGCAGTGCGCAAGGCGGTGGGCTCGCAGCTGGTGGTGCAGATCACCACCGAGGCCGCCCAGGTGTATGCCCCGGCCGCCCAGATGGCCGTGGTGCGTGAGGTGGTGCCCGAGGCCGTGTCGGTGGGCCTGCGTGAGCTGCATGTGCCGCAGGTGAGCGAGGCCGAACTCGGCGGCTTCTTCCGGTGGCTGGTGGAGCAGCGCGTGATGGCGCAGGTGATCCTCTATGACGAGGCCGATGTGCGCGACTGGCAGGATCTGCGCCGCCGCGGCGTGATCCCCGAAGGGCCTTGGTTCCTGCTCTTCGTGCTGGGACGCTACCGCGCCGGGCAGACCTCCTCGCCAGCCGACCTGCTGCCCTTCCTGCACGCCCATGATGGGGCCCACCCCTGGGCCATGTGTGCCTTCGGGGCGCAAGAGCACGCCTGTGCGTTGGCTGCCGCGGCGCTGGGCGGGCATGTGCGGGTGGGCTTCGAGAACAACCTGCTGCTGCGTGACGGCCGGGTCGCGCCCGACAACGCGGCGCTGGTGGCACAGGTGGCGCAGGGGGCCCAGGTGCTGGGTCGCCCGCTGGCCACGGCGGATCAGGTGCGTGCGCGCTTCGGCCGCGGCTGACGGGCCGGCTCAGCCCAGGGTGTCCGGGTGGGCCTGGAAATCTCGCAGAGCCCGATGGGGTCGTCGTCCACCCGGCGCTCGCGCGGCAGCAGCCAACTTGGCTGCGCCGCGGTTTTGATCTGAAGAGAAGGTGGTGGTCGGGGTGAGAGGATTCGAACCTCCGGCCTCTACGTCCCGAACGTAGCGCTCTACCAGGCTAAGCTACACCCCGATGGGACTTCCGCGCGGTCTGTCTTGGCGGTCTGGGCTTGGGTCAAGCAGACCGATCGACCGAGCGAACGCAAAATTCTAGCAGAGCTTCGCGGTAGAGGGAAGCCGGCAGGGCCTGCAGGCATTGTCGGGCCGCGTCGGCCTCGGCGCGGGCGGCTTCGCGCGTCGCATCCAGCGCCCCCGTGCGACGCACGATCGCGAGGATGTCCTTCAGCCGCTCCACCTCGCCGTGCTCGATGGCCTGGCGGATCAACTGCCGCTCCTGCGCGCTGCCGCGTTCCATTGCGATCAGCAGCGGCATCGTGGGCTTGCCTTCGCGCAGGTCGTCGCCGACGTTCTTGCCCAGCGCATCGGTGGAGCCTTCGTAGTCGAGCAGGTCGTCGACGAGCTGGAAGGCCGTACCCAGGTGGCGGCCGTAGTCGGCACAGGCCTGCTCGACCGCAGCCGGTGCGTCGGCCAGCACCGCGCCCAGGCGGGCACTGGCTTCGAAGAGTTTGGCGGTCTTGTAGCGGATGACGCGCAGGTAGGCCTCGATGTCGGTGTCGGGGTCGTGCATGTTCATCAACTGCAGGACCTCGCCTTCCGCGATGATGTTGGTCGCCTCGGCCAGCACGTCGAGCACGCGCATGCGGTCGATGGCCACCATCATCTGGAAGGCGCGCGAGTAGAGGAAGTCGCCCACGAGGACGCTGGCGGCGTTGCCGAACACCGCATTGGCCGTTTCGCGGCCGCGGCGCAACTGGGATTCGTCCACCACATCGTCATGCAGCAAGGTGGCGGTATGGATGAACTCGACCACCGCCGCCAGTTCGTGCCGCTGCGCTCCGTCGAAGCCCAGCGCCCGGGCCACCAGGATCACCAGCTGCGGCCGGATGCGCTTGCCGCCGGCGCTGACGATGTAATGAGCGATCTGGTTGATCAGCGCCACCTCGGAGGCCAGGCGCCGCTGGATCACGGCGTCGACTTCGGCCATCTCGGCGGCCAGCAACTGGGAAAGGGCAGGGGGAGAGGCAGGGGCGGACACGCGAAAGGCCCAGGGACGTGAATCCGCAGATTATAGAGAGGCATGTGCCGGCCTCCGTGGCCGCCTGCCGAGCCTTGTGGGCCGGTAGGCGTCGGTGTGCTATACTTTTGGGCTCGGTCGATTTCGGGCCGGGTATGGGTCATGGCGCCAATCGAGCACCCTTGAGGCCTGCGGGTGACGACCGTCGGCGCAGCGTGCGGGCCATGACGATCGGTGCGGGCCTTCCCTTCGAGGCGCGCGTTTGTGAAAGGGCTGATATGTACGCGGTCATAAAAACCGGTGGCAAGCAATACAAGGTCGCTGCCGGCGAAAAGATCAAGGTAGAACAGATTGCTGCGGAAGTCGGCCAAGAGATCGTGATCGACCAGGTTCTCGCCGTGGGCAACGGCAACGAGCTGAAGGTTGGCACGCCCTTGGTTGCCGGCGCCAGCGTCAAGGCCACGGTGGTGGCTCATGGCAAGCACGACAAGGTGCGCATCTTCAAGCTGCGCCGCCGCAAGCACTACAAGAAGAGTCAAGGGCACCGCCAGACCTACACCGAGCTGCAGATCAGCGCGGTAGCGGCCTGACCCCCCTTCCAGGAGTAAGTAACCATGGCACAGAAAAAAGGCGGCGGTTCCACCCGGAACGGCCGTGACTCCCAACCGAAGATGCTGGGCGTGAAGGTGTTCGGCGGCCAGGTCGTGCCGGCCGGCTCGATCATCGTGCGCCAGCGTGGCACGCGCTTCCATGCCGGTGTGAACGTCGGCACGGGTCGCGACCACACCTTGTTCGCCCTGGTCGATGGTCAGGTGTCCTTCGACGTGAAGGGCCCGCTGAATCGCAAGGTGGTGAGCGTCACGCCGCTCTGAGCGACGACCTTCCCTCGAAGCGAAGCCCCGGCCTGCCGGGGCTTCGTTGTTTGCGCCGCCGCCGCCCCGGCGCCCGGCGCTGCAGTACCATCGCCAACGGTGGCGGGCCCTCGCGCGCGGCCGCTCTTGGTGAGACAGGACATCATGAAATTCGTTGACGAAGCCTACATCGACGTGGCCGCCGGCAATGGCGGCAACGGCTGCGTGAGCTTCCGCCGCGAGAAGTTCATCCCCTTCGGCGGCCCCAACGGGGGCGACGGCGGGCGCGGTGGCAGCGTCTACGCCGTGGGCGACCGCAACCTCAACACCCTGGTCGACTTCCGCTATGCGCGCCGGCACGAGGCGCGTAACGGCGAGCATGGCCGGGGCTCGGACCAGTTCGGCGCCGCGGCCGAGGACATCGTGCTGCGCATGCCGGTGGGCACCATCATCACCGATGTGGACACGGGTGAGGTGGTGGCCGAGCTGCTGGTGCCGGGGCAGAAGGTGCTGCTGGCCAAGGGGGGTGATGGCGGCTTCGGCAACCTGCATTTCAAATCCAGCACCAACCGGGCACCACGTCAGCGCACGATGGGCTGGCCTGGCGAGCAGCGTCGGCTCAAGCTGGAGCTGCGGGTGCTGGCCGACGTGGGCCTGCTGGGCATGCCCAATGCGGGCAAGTCCACGCTGATTGCGGCCATCTCCAACGCCCGGCCCAAGATCGCCGACTACCCCTTCACCACCTTGCATCCCAACCTGGGGGTGGTGCGTGTCGGGCCCGAGCAGAGCTTCGTCGTGGCCGATGTGCCGGGGCTGATCGAAGGCGCGGCCGAAGGGGCGGGCCTGGGGCACCAGTTCCTGCGCCACCTGCAGCGCACCCGCTTGCTGCTGCACCTGGTGGACCTGGCGCCCTTCGACGACGGCACCGATCCGGTTGCCCAGGCCAAGGCCATCGTGGCCGAGCTGAAGAAGTACGACAAGACGCTGTACGAAAAGCCGCGCTGGCTGGTGCTGAACAAGCTCGACATGATCCCCGAGGACGAACGTGCGGCGCGCGTCAAGGACTTCGTCAGGCGCATGCGCTGGAAGGGCCCGGTCTTCGAGATCTCGGCGCTCACGCGCGAGGGCTGTGAGCCGCTGGTGCGGGCGATCTACGATCATGTGGCCGCGGTGCGCGAGCCCGACGTGGAGGAGCCTGACGTGCGTTTTGTGCCTGAGGCGGCCACCGAGGCCGCGCCGCCTGCGCCGGCCCGCGACCCGGACGATCCGCGCTTCCGTTGAAGCCGCGGCCGTCTTTCTCCCGTTCCTCCACCCGCTGCCATCCATGAGTGACGTGCTCCGCAACGCCCGACGTATCGTCGTGAAGGTGGGCTCCAGCCTGGTGACCAACGAGGGCCGCGGCCTGGATGCCCAGGCCATCGGCAACTGGTGCCGCCAGATGGCGGCGCTGGCCCGTGAGGGCCGGGAGGTGATCATGGTCTCCAGCGGTGCGATTGCCGAGGGCATGAAGCGACTGGGCTGGACGAGCCGCCCCACCGAGCTGCACGAACTCCAGGCCGCGGCCGCCGTGGGCCAGATGGGCCTGGCCCAGATCTACGAGACCGAGCTGCGCGCCCAGGGCCTGGGCAGCGCCCAGGTGCTGCTCACGCACGCCGACCTGGCCGACCGCGAGCGCTATCTCAATGCCCGCTCGACGCTGCTGACCCTGCTGTCGTTGAAGGTGATCCCGGTCATCAACGAAAACGACACCGTGGTCACCGACGAGATCAAGTTCGGCGACAACGACACGCTGGGCGCGTTGGTGGCCAATCTGGTCGAGGCCGACGCGCTGGTGATCCTCACCGACCAGCGCGGCCTGTACTCGGCCGACCCGCGCAAGGATCCGAACGCCCGCTTCATCCATGAAGCCCGCGCCGGCGACCCCGAGCTGGAGCGCATGGCTGGCGGCGCCGGCTCGAGCATCGGCAAGGGCGGCATGATCACCAAGATCCTGGCGGCCAAGCGCGCCGCCGGCAGCGGGGCCTCGACCGTGATCGCCTGGGGCCGTGAGGCCGACGTGCTGATCCGCCTGGCGCAGGGCGAGTCGATCGGCACGCTGCTGGTGGCCGGCACCGCGAAGCTGGCGGCGCGCAAGCAGTGGATGGCCGACCATCTGCAGTTGCGCGGCGCGGTGGTGGTGGACGATGGGGCCGTCGCCAAGCTGCGCGAGGCGGGCAAGAGCCTGCTGCCCATCGGGGTGGTGCAGGTGACCGGCGACTTCGACCGTGGCGACGTGATCGCGGTGCGGGACACTCAGGGTCGCGAGATCGCCCGAGGCTTGTCCAACTACGACAGCACCCAGGCCCGGCTCATCGCCCGCAAGCCGTCCAGCGAGATCGAACGCCTGCTGGGCTGCCCCGGCGAATCCGAACTGATCCACCGGGACAACCTGGTGCTCGTGTAACGAGCACCAGGTTGCGGCGCAGGCTCATATCGCGCAGCGATGTGAAGGCGCGCAGCGCCGGGCCGGCGCCACAAAGACCGCTCGTGACACGAGCACCAGGTTGCGGCGCAGGCTCATATCGCGCAGCGATGTGAAGGCGCGCAGCGCCGGGCCGGCGCCACAAAGACCGCTCGTGACACGAGCACCAGGTTGCGGCGCAGGCTCATCGATTTCCCCTGTCCTTACCCTTCGCCGGGCTCCTGATTGTCGACCGCCGGCGTCGCAGGGGGCGTGTGCGGTTCCTCGCGGGCATGCGGCCGCAGCCCGGAGCGCAGGTAGCGGTTGTGGTGATGGGGCAGGCGGGGCAGGTAGCGTGCCAGCTCGGTCAGCGCCATCTGGTAGACGCCGCGCTTGAACTCGATCACGGCATCCAGCGGCACCCAATAGTCGTTCCAGCGCCAAGCATCGAACTCCGGATGGTCGGTGGCGCGCAGGTTCATGTCACTGTCTCGACCCACGAGCTGCAGCAGGAACCAGATCTGCTTCTGGCCCTTGTAGTGACCGCGTGCGTCGCGGCGGATGTAGTGCTCGGGCACCTCGTAGCGCAGCCAGTCGCGGGTGCGCGCGACGATGCGCACATGTTCGGGACGCAGCCCCACTTCCTCGTGGAGCTCTCGGTACATCGCCTGCTCGGGGTTCTCGCCGTGTTTGATGCCGCCCTGGGGAAACTGCCACGAATGGGTGCGGATGCGTTTGCCCCAGAAAACCTGGTTCTTGTGGTTGAGCAGGATGATGCCGACGTTGGGCCGGAAGCCGTCACGGTCGAGCATAATCGGACCTCAGATTTTTCAGTTGAATTCATTATTGCACCGGCTCGCGCGGCTGCCTACCGGGCTGCACCCAAGGCGCGCCGGTGTGGCGTCTTTTGCGGCCTGGTCCGTCCCTAGCCCCCACCCCCGTCCATGAAAGCCTCCCAGTTCTTCATCTCCACCTTGAAGGAAGCGCCCGCCGACGCGGAGATCGTTAGCCACAAGCTCATGATGCGCGCCGGCCTGATCAAACGGCTGGGCGCGGGCATCTACAGCTACATGCCGATGGGTCTGCGCACCATCCGCAAGGTGGAGGGGATCATCCGCGAGGAGATGGACCGGGCCGGAGCGATCGAGCTGCTGATGCCGGTGGTGCAGCCGGCCGAGCTGTGGCAGGAGACGGGCCGCTGGGACAAGATGGGCCCCGAGCTGCTGCGTGTGAAGGACCGGCACGACCGCGACTTCGTCATCCAGCCGACCTCGGAGGAGGTCATCACCGACATCGCCCGGCAGGAGTTGCGCAGCTACCGCCAGCTCCCAAAGAACTTCTATCACATCCAGACCAAGTTCCGCGACGAGCGCCGGCCGCGCTTTGGCATCATGCGCGGGCGCGAGTTCACGATGAAGGACGCCTACTCCTTCGACCGCGATCTCGCCTCGGCGCGCCGCAGCTACCAGCAGATGTACGACGCCTATGTGCGCATCTTCGAGCGCCTGGGTCTGCAGTTCCGCGCGGTGGCGGCCGACACCGGCGCGATCGGTGGCGATGCCTCGCACGAGTTCCAGGTGATCGCCGACACCGGTGAGGACGCGATCGTCTACTGCCCGCAGTCCGACTACGCCGCCAACATCGAGCTGGCCGAGGCGGTGGCGCTGATTGCGCAACGCGCCGCGCCCTCGCAGGCGCTGGAGAAGACGCCCACGCCGGGCAAGAGCACCTGCGCCGACGTGGCCGAGCTGCTGGGCCTGGAGCTTTCGCGCACGGTGAAGTCGCTGGTGCTGGCCACTGACGAGAAGAACGAGGCCGGCGAGGTGGTGCGCACCCAGGTGTGGCTGCTGCTGGTGCGCGGCGACCACGATCTCAACGAGGTCAAGGCCGGCAAGCTCGAGGGCCTGAAGGCGGGCTTTCGCTTTGCCACCGCGGCCGAGATCGAGGCGCACTTCGGCTGCCAGCCCGGCTACCTGGGCCCCATTGGGTTGAAGCGGCCGGTCAAGGTGGTGGCCGACCGCACGGTGGCGAACATGAGCGACTTCGTCTGCGGCGCCAACGAGGCCGGGTTCCACTACACCGGCGTGAACTGGGGCCGCGACCTGCCCGAGCCCGACCTGGTGGCCGACATCCGCAATGTCGTCGAGGGCGACCCTTCGCCCGATGGTCAGGGGCTTCTGGCCATCCAGCGCGGCATCGAGGTGGGCCATGTCTTCCTGCTGGGCACGAAGTACAGCGCCGCGATGAATGCGACCTACCTCGACGAGAACGGCAAGCCCCAGCTGATGGTGATGGGCTGTTACGGCATCGGTGTGACGCGCATCCTCGGGGCGGCGATCGAGCAGAACCATGACGAGCGAGGCATCATCTGGCCCGATGCCATCGCGCCCTTCACAGTGGTGCTGTGCCCCATCGGCTACGACCGCTCGGCGCAGGTGAAGGCTGCGGCCGACCGCCTGCATGATGAACTGGCCGCGCTGGGCGTGGATGTGATGCTCGACGATCGCGGCGAGCGCCCCGGTGCGATGTTTGCCGACTGGGAACTGATCGGGGTGCCGCACCGCGTGGTGCTGTCCGATCGTGGCCTCAAGGAGGGCCAGGTCGAGTACCAGGGCCGGCGCGACGCCCAGGCCACGCCGGTGGCTGCGGCCGAGGTGCTGGCCTTTGTGCGACAGCGGCTGGGGGCATGACCGCGCCACGGCCCGCCCATCCTGGCCGGCGCCGGCTGATGCTCGCCGGTGCGGCCGGCCTGCTCGTGCCCGCCGCGCCAGCACAGGCCGGCGGCCAGATCGAGGAACCGTTGGCCGACTCGGTGCGCTCGGCCCTGTCGGCGGCGATCGCCAACAGGGCGCCGCCCAAGCCCCAGTTCACCCGCGTCGAGGAGCGCCTGGCCTATTTGCGCTGGCTGGGCGAGATGAGCGACCGCCTGCGGCCACGCAAGCCGGATCGGACCACGCGCCTGGAGTTCCTGGAGACGCTGTGGTACGAGACCACCCGCGCCGGCCTGGAACAGGCGCTGGTGCTCGGCCTCATCCAGGTGGAAAGCGCGTTTCGCAAGCATGCGGTGAGCCGGGTGGGCGCGCGGGGCTACATGCAGGTGATGCCCTTCTGGAGCCGGCTGATTGGCGATGGCGACCCGTCCCGGCTGTTCCACATGCAGACCAATCTGCGCTTTGGCTGCGTGATCCTGCGCCACTATCTCGACATGGAGAAGGGCAACCTCTTCATGGCCCTGGGGCGCTACAACGGCAGCCGCGGCCGCGCCGAGTATCCGAATGCGGTCTTTGCCGCACGCAAGCACTGGATCTACGACCCGCCGGCCGGCCCGGCGGGCGGCCCGCAGCTCACCGGCGGGTGAGCGGGCTGGCGTTCAGAGCCCCTGCCAGGTGCGCGGGGCCGCCTCGCCAAAGCCCAGCAAGGCCAGCACGCGCTCGACGCTGTCGTTGACGAGCGCATCGATGCTGTCGGGGCGGTGGTAGAAGGCCGGCAGCGGCGGGAAGATGATGCCGCCCATCTCGGTGACGGCCGTCATGTTGCGCAGGTGGGCCAGGTTGAAGGGCGTCTCGCGCACCATCAGCACCAGACGCCGACGCTCCTTGAGGGTGACGTCGGCGGCGCGGCTGAGCAGGTTGTCCGACAGGCCCAGCGCCACCGCGGCCAGGGTCTTCATCGAGCACGGTGCGATCACCATGCCGGCGGTGGGAAAGCTGCCGCTGGCGATGGCCGCCCCCACGTCGCCGGGCGCATAGGCGATGTCAGCCAGGGCTTCGAGCGCGCGGCGGTCCAGGCCGAGCTCGTGATGGGCATTGAGCACCCCGGCCGGCGAGACGACCAGATGGGTGCGTGCGCCGAGCTCGCGCAGGCGCTGCAGCAGGCGCACGCCATAGATGGCGCCGGTGGCTCCGGTGAGCCCGACGACGATCTGGGGGGCGCCCACGAGGCTGGCCTTATCGGGCGGCGCCCAGCACCTGCTGCAGTTCGCCCGACTGGTACATCTCCATCATGATGTCCGAGCCGCCGATGAATTCGCCGTTGACGTAGAGCTGCGGGATGGTGGGCCAGTTGGCGTATTCCTTGACGCCCTGGCGGATGGCTTCGTCCTCCAGGACGTTGACGGTGGTCAGGTCGTTCACGCCGCAGGCCTTGAGGATCTGCACGGCGCGGCCCGAGAAGCCACACATCGGGAACTGCGCGGTGCCCTTCATGAAAAGCACCACGCGGTGCGATTTGACGAGATCGTCGATGCGTTGCTGAACGTCGTTCATGGTGGGGCAGGCGGCGGCGGGCCGCATCGTGAAAGTCCAGCCCACAGTGTATCGGTCCCGGCCGCACCGGGTGGCCGCGGGGCCATGCCCGCCCTCACGGTGAATGGGGCGCGGCGGCGGGGTCGAGGTGGGCGCGCGCGGCCCGGCAACTGGCGGCCAGGGTGTCGTCCAGTTGCGCCAGGTCGGCGGCCTGCAGGGGCTGCCCGGATTGGCAGCGGGCCTCGATGCGCGCGGCCTGGTGGTGCAGCCGCACCAGGCCCAGGCTGGCGGCCGCTCCCTTCAGGCTGTGCGCCTCGCGCTGCACGGCGGACGGGGAGGCGTCGGGCGGGAAGCGACCCCCTGCCTCGTAGAGCTGCACGAAACGCTGCAGGGCCCGGCAATGGAGGTCCTCGCGCTGGGCGCACAGGCGCACGCCCAGCGCCACGTCCAGCAGCGGCAGGTCCTCGTCGGACGGCGATGTGGGTGCGGCCAGGGGGAGCGGCAGGCCGGACGGGGCGGGGGCCGCCTGGGGTTGGCGCAGCCGGGCCAGCGTGTGGCGCAGCGCGGTGGTGTCGATGGGCTTGGTCAGGTGGTCGTTCATGCCCACGGCCAGCGAGCGTTCGCGGTCTCCGGACATGGCATTGGCCGTCATCGCGACGATGGGCAGGCGGGCGGCGTCGCCCGGCAGCGCACGGATGCGGCGTGTGGCCTCGAAGCCGTCCATCTCCGGCATCTGCACATCCATCAGGACCACGTCGAATTTGCGCCGCTGCACCTCGGTGACGGCCTGGGCGCCGTTGTCGACGGCCGTCACCCGGGCGCCGGCCCGTTCGAGCAGGGCCACGGCGAGCTCGCGGTTGAGCGGGTTGTCCTCGGCCAGCAGGACACGCAGGCCGTCCAGCCGGGGAACGGATGCGAGCGGGCCGTCGCCGTCGCCGGCCGATCCGCGGGCATCCCGTTCCAGCGGCAACTGGAACCAGAACAGCGAGCCGCCGCCGGGGGTGGAGCGCACCCCGATGCGTCCGCCCATCAGGTCGAGCAGGCGGCGTGAAATCACCAGGCCCAGGCCTGTGCCGCCGAAGCGGCGCGTGGTCGAGGCATCGGCCTGGGTGAAGGCTTCGAACAGCCGCGCCTGCTGCTCCTCGTTAAGGCCGATGCCGGTGTCCTCGACCTCGAAGCGCACGGTGGGCCGCTCGACCGGCACGGCGTCGGCCAGGCGGACGCGCAACTGCACCCGTCCATACTCGGTGAACTTCACGGCATTGGACAGCAGGTTGGTGAGGACCTGACCGAGCCGCGTCGGGTCGCCCACGCAATGCTCGGGCACGTCCGGCGCGATCGACACCTCCAGCGCCAATCCCTTGGCCTGGGCTTGCAGGCGCACCATGTCCAGCGCGCTGCCCACCAGAGCCGGCAGCGAGAAGGCGGCGTGGTCCACGTCGAGCTTGCCCGCCTCGATCTTGGAGAAGTCCAAGATGTCGTTGAGCACGGTCAGCAAATTGCGCGCAGCGGCATTGGCTTTGGCGATCTGGTCGTGCTCGCGCGGGGGCAGCCCCGCACCCAGTGCCAGCTCGGTCATGCCGATGATGGCGTTCATCGGGGTGCGGATTTCGTGACTGACATTGGCCAGAAACTCGCTCTTGAGCCGGTTGGCGTCCTCGGCGGCGGCCCGGGCACGCTCAATGGCTTCGGTGGCCTGGCGCTCGGGGGTGATGTCGAAGGTCAGGCC
>NZ_JBKBVU010000002.1:39835-58385 GCF_046289365.1 Caldimonas sp.
GGCCCACGGTGCCGGTGGGCTGTCCGAGCTCGTCGTGCGTGCTGCGGGCCACCACCCGCACATGGCGCACCTCGCCATTGGGACGCACGATGCGAAACTCCGAGGTCTTGCCCTGCGGATGCTCGTGCACACGGACGATTTCTTCCGCCAGTCGCGATCGATCGTCCGGGTGCACGCATGCCAGCCACGCGGCGCGGCTGGGCTGGAACTGGGCCGGATCTTGGCCGTAGATGCGGTACTGCTGCTCGTTCCACTCGACCGTGCCGTCGCTCAAGCGGTTGCTCCACACGCCGATGCCGGCGGCGGTGATGGCCAGCTGCAAGCGCTGGGCCAGTTCCTCGGCGCGCTGGGCCGTCTCCACCTGGGGCGTGATGTCCATGTCCAGGCCGACGGTGCGCACCAGCCGGCCATTGGCGTCTCGCTCGTTGCGGGCCACCGAGCGGATGTGCCGCGTGCCGCGCGTGGGGTGTTCGATGGTGTACGTGATGTCGAAGGCCGGACAGGCGGGGTCTTTCAGACAGGCGTAAATACGCTGCCGCGTGCGCTCGGCCACCCCGGGGCTGAGTGCCGACTCCCAGGCTTGGCGGTCGCGGTTGAGGTCGATGCCATACAGCTCTTGACCGCGATCGTCCCAGTGCAGGCGGCGCGTGCGCGCGTCGTAGACCCACACGGAAGCGTCCACGGCCGACAAGGCGATGCGCAAGCGATCGTTGATGTCTTGCAAGGCTTGTTGGGCCGCCAGGTCCTCGGTGATGTCCCAATTCACCCCGACCAGGCGCAGCGCGTGCCCCTGTTCATCGCGCTCGACGTGTGCCAGGCCGCGCAGCCAGCGCAGCCCGTCGCTGCGCAAGACGCGGAACTGCGACTCGTAACGTTGCTCGCCGTCGATGACCCGTTGCAGGGCTTCGGTGGCGCCCTCGCGGTCGTCCGGATGGATGCACGAACGCAGCAGCTCGCGGGTGGGCACGGCATCCGGGGGCAGGCCGAACAACTCACGCTCCAGCGCATCGATCTCAAAGCGTTGGGTGCGCACGTCGTATTCCCAGACGCCCAATCGAGCGACTTCGGTGGCCAGACGCAAGCGCTGCGATACCCGGTCCAGCCTCTCGCGCGCTTGCACCTCCTCGGTCACGTCGATGTTCATGCCATAGGCGCGACGGGCCCGTCCTTGGGCATCGCGTTCCACATGGGCCAGGCAACGGATGTGACGCAATCCGAGGCGCGGCAGCTGCACTTGCAGCGTTTGCTCCACTTGCGGCTCTTCGCCTTGGAGCAAGCGGGCGACGAAGGCCCGGAAGTCGTTCAGGCTTTGCGGCGCGATCATCGTTTCCAGCGCGTCGAAGCGGCTCAGTTGTTCGCGCGGCGCGCTGTCAGGCGCGGCGTCTGCACCCGGGGTGCGCCAGATCACGCCGCAGCGCGCGTCATATTCCCAGACCATGCCGGCAGCGGCCTGGACGGCCAGATCGTGGCGACGCAGCACGGCTTGCAAGTGGGCCTGGGCTTGGGCATCGGCCGTGACGTCCTGGTCCAGCCCGATCAGACGCATGGCGCGGCCGTCGGGGCTGCGTTCGACCTCACCGACCGAATGCACCCAGCGCAGCTCACCGTCCGGGCGCACGACGCGGTAGCGGCATTCGTAAAGGGCCTGCGCTTTCAAGGCCTGAGTGAAGGCGTGGCGCACCCGTTCCAGGTCCTCGTGATGCACCGCGCGCAGCCAGTCCTCCAGGCGAGGGCGTTCCAGGTCAGGCGCCACACCGTAGAGCTCGCGCTCACGGGCGTCGATGAGGAACTCACGGCGTTCGAGGTCGTATTCCCAAATGCCGAAGCGGCCCACTTGGACGGCCATGGCCAGGCGATGGTGCACTTGCCGCAGCAGCCGGGCCTGCTCAGGCTCGTCCGGGGTGTCGATCGGTGCATGCCGCGACAGCCACACACGCGCAATCCAGACCAGCGCACTCAAAGCGTAGCCCACCCACCATCCGGCAGCCGATGTGGGCGATGCGTAGGCCCACGCCAGCGTGCTCAAGACCAGACCGCATGCACCCAGCCCGTCGAGCACACGCAGCGTCAGCCGGGGGAAGCCGGCTTGAAGGCCAGAGCCCCAACCCCCGCCCCAGCGTGTGCGCGGGGGCGTCGACGACCCAGGCGGGCGCGTGTCGGTGGGGGGCGATCGATTCATGCGTCAGTCAGCACGACGGCAAACACCCACAACCCATCGCGCGTTCGGCGACCAAAGTAACACGCTCATGGGTCCTTGGGGCTCGGGAAAAGGCCTAGCGAATGTGTCATATGACAGGCATCGAGGCTTGTCGTCACACGTCACCGTCCTGTCATGGCCGGGTCATGCAATCGCCTTAGCCTTGACGTCGTCTCACTACGGAGCGCCTGATGAGGGACCTGCCATTGCCGACCTTGCCGATTGCCGACATCCGTGCGCCTCGGAGGTCTCTTCACCGCCCCGATGCGGCGCCTGCCACAGCTGAGGGCTCTGCCTGTGCGCGGCTGGAAGTGGTTTGGGCGCGCCATGAAGACGAAGTTCGTGAAGCGCAGCGGCTGAGGTACCAGGTTTTCGCCGAAGAGATGGGCGCCCGTTTGAGCGTGCCCAAAGGCTCGCCACCGGGCCATGACATCGATGTGTTCGATGCCTACTGCGAGCACTTGCTGGTGCGCGCGCCTTCGTGCGATGGCGAGCCTGGCCCGGTCATCGGCACTTATCGCGTGCTCACTCCTGAGGCCGCGCGCCGCGTCGGCGGCTTGTACAGCGAGACGGAATTCGACCTGACGCGACTGCGTGCCTTGCGTGAGCGCATGGTCGAGCTGGGCCGGTCCTGTGTGCACCCGGACCACCGCAGCGGCGGGACCATTTTGGCCTTGTGGGGGGCGTTGGCTGAGTTCATGGTGCGCAACCGCCTGGACACGATGGTCGGCTGCGCCAGCGTGAGCATGCGCGACGGCGGCCATTACGCGGCCAGTCTGTGGTCGCAACTGCGGGGGACCCACTTGGCCCCCATCGAGTACCGGGTGCAGCCGCGCCTGCCCCTGCCGGTGGACGAACTCCAGCAGGATTTGGCGGTGGAACCCCCGGCGCTGATCAAAGGCTATTTGCGCTGCGGCGCGAAGGTCCTGGGGGCACCGGCCTGGGACCCCGACTTCAACACCGCCGACCTGCCCATGCTGATGCGCATCGCCGACCTGCCGGCCAAGTACCGCCGGCATTTCCTGGGCGAATGAACCCTGCGCCCAGCTCCTGCACGCATCACGTGCGGTGGGAGCCGGACTTCATTCCCCTTCGCCAAATTTGTCCTCGATGAGCGCGCACAGCGCGTCCATCGCGGCTTGCTCGTCCTCGCCGCAGGTCTCGATCTCGACCTCGCTGCCCAGGCCGGCGGCCAGCATCATCACGCCCATGATGCTCTTGGCATTGACGCGCCGGCCGTTGCGGCTCATGTGGACATCGCTCTTGAAACTGCCGGCCAGCTTGGTGAGCTTGGCCGAGGCCCGCGCGTGCAGGCCGAGCTTATTGCTGATGGTGATTCGTGTTTTGAGCATGGACGGGTGCTTGCACCTGGTTCTGCGGGGCGGTGTGGCCCACCTGCATGATGCCTTGGTTGGCGCCGGCCACCGCGCGCGCGACCAGCACGTCGAGCGGTTCGTGCTGATAGCACAGGCTGCGCCACAGCATGGGCACGTTGACGCCGGCCACCACCTTGACCTGGACCCCGTCGGCCAAGCGCTGGGCGACGTTGCACGGCGTGGCTCCGAACACGTCGGTCAGGATCAGCGCCTCGGGCCTGCGCACGCGCGCCAGCAGGGTGCGTGCACGCGTCTCGACCTCGTCGATGCCCATCTGGGCGGGCACGTCCAGGGCTTCGAGCGTGGCCGCACACTCGGGAAATGTGTGCCGGGCGCAGGCCTGCAGGGCGCTGGCCAGCGGGGCGTGGGCGATGATGAGGAAGCCAGGCATGGGGAACGGGGATGAACGATTATCAACCCATCGCGCCAGGCCGGTGTGTCATTCGGCGGACACCCGGGTCGGGGGGGTGGCGATGCGGCTGGAACGCCAGTGCTGCACGTAGGCCGCGGCCGCCAGCGCGGCGTACAGACCCAGGGCCAGCCGGTAGGCACCGATCACGTCCAGGCCCAGGGCACGCCCCAGATCCACCGCCAGGCCGATGCCCCATTGCATGGCGAACACGCCGGCGAAGATCACCAGGTTGTAGGCCGACAGGGCGCGTCCGGCCAGGTGCGCCGGGAAGGACTGACCCACCAGCGGCTGCGCCAGCGCCATGAAGGTGCAGCTCACGCAGTACAGGGCCCAGTGCCCCGCGGTGGCCTGGGGGCCCAACACCAGGTTCAGGACCAGCACGCCCAGGCTCCAGGGCGCCCCCACCGTGATCAGCCGGGCGGCGGGCCAGCCCCGGGCCTGCAGCCGGGGCATCACCAGTCCCCAGGCGAGGAAGGTCAGCAGCATCGCGGCATTGACGACGAACAGACCGCCGGCTGATTCAGTGGGCGACCAGCCGGCCACATGGACCAGCCAGGGCCCGATCCACAGCGTCTGCAGTGCAATCATGCCCCCGTAGTTGACGAAGCCCAGGCCGGCGTAGCGGCGGAACGCCGGATCGCGCCAGATCGTCCCGTAGCCCTCGCCGGCACCGGCCGCAGGACCGGCCGGTGCCGGCGTTGCCACTGGCTGGTCGCGCGGCACCCACCACAGGCTGGCGATGCTCAGCGCCAGGCAGGCCCCCAGCAGCCAGAACAGCCCGCGCCAGCCCGTCAGCGGCAGCAGCCACTGCACCGGAAGCGTGGAGGCCAGCATGCCCAGAGAGCCCGTCATCAGCATCCACGAGTTCGCGCGCAGTTGCTGGGTGGGGGTGAACCAGCGCCGAAAGCCCGTCAGCGGCGCCATCAGGCAGGCGCTCACCCCCGCGCCGATCAGCATGCGTGCCACCGTCAGCCCGGCAAAGCCCTGCGCCAGCGCGAAGGCGGCGCAGCCCAGCACCGCCACGGCCAGGAAGGCCGCCAGCACCCGGCGGGGGCCGAAGCGGTCCAGCCAGTGGCCCAGGGGCAACTGGGTGGCCGCAAAACCGAGGAAGTAGGCACCCGCCAACAGGCCCAGGTCGCCCGGGCCCAGGCCCAGGTCGGTCGTCAGGGTGGGTGCCAGCGTGGCGGTGACCGCGCGGATCAGCGCCGAAAGAAAATAGGCCCAGGCAAAGACCAGGAAGAGGGCCAGGGCCTGACGCCCCCCCAGGGGCGTGTCGGGGGGACTGGGCGGGCTCATGGCAGGCGCAACCCGTCGAAGAAGGTCTGCACGGCCTCGTCCGGCGGGTTCGGGCCCAGCACATTGACCTGGTGCACGCGGGTGGCGTGGGCGAAGTAACCGGCCACCTGAACGATGGCTTGCCCATCGGGCAGGGTGCCGGCCACGCGCACGCGCAGCGCCTGCGGGTTCGGCGTCATGCCCGGCACCCGCAGGGCCTGGGTCGCCGGTGAAGTTGCCCCAAGGTTGGCCGCCGTGGCTTCTCGCAGCGCACGCAGCGCCGGTGTCACCCGGGCCGGATCGCCCATGTCAGCCCAACTCAGGGCATAGGTGTGCCCACCGGCCGTGCAGGCGTACAGGCTCATGCGCACCCGGGCGCCAGCCAGCTCGACGGTGCGGGCGTGGGTCTTGGGCTTGCAGGGGAACAGGGCGACCAGGGGGCTGTCCTCGGGGCGCACCTCGCGCCAGTCCAGCGTCGGGGCGCAGGCCGACAGGCCGAGCGCAAAGGCCAGGCCGGGAAGCATTCGGGACGACATCGCCCCGATTATCCGTCGGGCGCGACCGTTGGCGCCGGGACCCTTGATCGAGGGGTCGACGCAATTTGTCACATTTCGGAATACTGCGCCCACCGTTATCGACCACATGCCGCTGGAGCGCCCATGGACTTGTCCGAGCTCTCCGGCCCGACGCCCGCTGGGCGCCAGCGGCCGGCTCCCCCTGCGATGCCCGAACCGGCCACCGAGCGCTGGCACCGTCTCCTCACCCAGATCGGCGAGGAGATCGCCGCCCCGCTGAGCAGCGCGCTGGAGCGTGTGCACGGCCTGATCGCCACCGGCCAGATCGATCGCCGCAGCCTGCGCAGCCTGCGCGACGAACTCGAGCGCGCGCGGCGCGTGGGCATGTGCAGCCAGCAGATCGTGCGCTTCGCCTCCGGTCGCGTGCGCCAGAGCGCCGAACGGCTGCACCTGACGCAGACGCTGCAGGGCGTGCTGGCGCACCGCAGCCGCGAGACCCAATCCCACGGGCTGGAGATCCGCCAGGTGCTCAAGCCGGTGGAGGTGATCGTCGACCCGGCGCTGCTGTTCTCCCTGCTCAACACGCTGCTGGACTGGGCCTTGACCCACGCCCAGGGCTCGATCGAGCTGCGCCTGGACACCAAGCCCTGGCCGGTGCAGGCCCGCTTGCTGTGCCGATTCCATCACACCCCGCCCGACGAGGCCGGCACGAACGGCTTTGCGGCCACGCTGGCCCCCCAGGACGGCCCCGCGCTGGACGACGTGAGCTGGTGCCTGGTGCAGCAGGCCGCCGCGACGATGGGGCTGGAGCTGGAACGTCAGGACGGCGAGTCGGCCACCGCCGTGACACTGCTCTTCCCGCGCACCGTCGCCGACGAAATGCCCGGCCTGAGCGTCGTCGAGGAGGACACCGGGTTTGCCGTTTCCTCGGCCAACTCCCGCCCGCTGGCCGGCAGCCATGTACTCGTCGTGGCCTCGCGGCGCGAGGTGCGGGTGCAGGTGCGCGAGGCCATCCGGCACATGGGTCTGGTGGTCGATTTCGTGTCCTCGGTCGACGAGGCGGCCGCCTTCTGCCGCGAAGGCCTGCCACACGCCGTCATCATCGAGTCCATCCTGCGCGGTGAACGCTTCAACCAGCTGCGCGAGGATCTCACCCACGAGGCGCCCGACCTCGTCTTCATCGAGATCGTCGAGGAGGGCGACATGTTCGAGGTCTCGGGCTTCGGCCACGCCTCGATCGCGCGCGTCGGTCGAGGCGCCATCCTCACATCGCTGCCGTCAGCCCTGCTGTTCGAGCTGTCCAAGACGATGTGAGCCCGATATGAGCCGCCGCCGGGCCCTGGCGAACTTTTCGCCCGGTGCGCGAGTCCATCGGTGCGGCCGGGACACCCGCCCGGCCCGGCACCGGTCAGCCCCCGGCCGTACACTGGCGTCTTGCGCATGGAGTTTTCCCCCTGATGAAAAAGCCCACCCTCCTGGCCGCCGCGGTGGTGGCCCTGGCTGTCGCCGCCACCGGCTGGATGGCCCTGTCCCGCGACGAGGCCCCGGCAGTGGACTACGTGTTGCTGGATGGCCGCAAGGAAAACTTCGCCGACCTGCGCGGCAAGGTGGTGCTGGTGAACTTCTGGGCCACGAGCTGCGTGACCTGCGTGAAGGAAATGCCCCAACTCATCGACACCTACCGCCAGTACCGCGAGCGCGGGCTCGACATGGTGGCTGTGGCGATGAGCTACGACCCGCCGGCTTATGTGTCCAACTTTGCCCAGAGCCGCCAACTGCCTTTCAAGGTGGCCATCGACAACACCGGGGAGGTCGCCCGCCGGTTCGGCGACGTGAAGCTCACACCCACGACCTATGTGGTCAACAAGCGCGGCGAGATCGTCAAGCGCTACGTGGGCGAACCCGACTTTGCCCAGCTCCACCAGCTCATCGAGCGACTGCTGGCCGAAGCCTGATCAGGCACGGGCGCGCACGCCCACCACGGCCGCGCCGATGATGAGCGCGGCGGCCGCCAGGATCCACCCCGACAAGCCGCGTCCGGTGACCAGCACCAGCAGCACCGTGCTCGCCAGCGGCGTGAGGTAGCTCAGGATGCCGATGCGTCGTGCATCGCCGGTCTTCAGGGCCTTGTCCCACAGGAAGAAGGCCGCCCCCAGCGGGCCCAGCCCCATCAGCACGAGCAGGCCCCAGTCGGGGGCCGACAGCGCCACACGCGGCTCCAGCAGCCAGTGGCAGGCCAGTGACAAGCCCCCTGACACCAGGCCGAAGAGCCCGATCGCCGCGGTAGGGAAAGGGCCGACGCGGCGCGTCCCCAGCGAATAGCTGGCCCAGATGAAGGCCGAGCCCAGCGCGGCGACATAGCCCCAGGACCAGCCCCCCGCCAGCTCTCGGCCCCCGGCGATGGCCAGACCGGCTCCTGCGAAGCCCGCCAGCGCGGCCACCACGTGCACCACGCGCAGGGTCATCCCCGGCAGGAACAGCGGGGCCATCACCACGATCAGCAGCGGCCACAGGTAGTTCACCAGATTGGCCTCCACTGCCGGCGCGTGGCGCAGCGCGATGAAAAGCAGGAAATGGAAGCCGAAGAGCCCGTACACGCCCAGCGCCAGCGTGCGCAGCGGGATGCGCCACTGCCGCCACAGCGGCCAGGCCGGCACGCTGCCGATCACCAGCGCCGCGCCGGTGAGCAGGAAGGGCGGCACATGCGACAAGGCCACGCCCAGCGTGGCCAGCAAGGCCCACAGCGCAATCGCGCCCAGGGCGTAAAGGTGGGAAGCGGTGGTGCCGCGGCTCGCGGCCAGGGTCGCAGGGTTCATGGCGGGAGAGCATAGCGGCGAGCCGGCGGCGCGATCGTCGCGCCACGCGGGTCGGTCGTCGCGTATCGCCGGTCAGCCGGCGGCACGCCGCAGCGCCGCCGTGAGCGCTGACGGCGAACGGTAGCCGCAGCGCTGCGCCACCTGCTGCACCTGCAGCCCCTGGGCGCGCAGCCGGCGGGCAGCGGCCAGGCGGCGTTCGCGCACGTAGGCCATCGGGGCCTGGCCCGTCTCGGCCAGGCAGCGGGCGGCGAACTGCGAAGGGCTCAGGCACACCTGTGCCGCCAGGTCGGCCACGCCCAGCGGTTCATCCAGATGGGTGTCGATCCAGGCGTCCAGCCGGCCCCAGTCGATGGGCCGTCGCGTGCCGCGCGGCAGGGCGACTTCGCCGGGCAGGGTGGACAGCAGCAGCGCGGTGGCCGGGCCTTGCAGGTCGGCCAGGTCGTGGCGGCTGGCCAGGAAGCGCAGCAGGTGCAGGGCCGAGCCGTCGGCATCCAACACACGGCCGGCCAGGGCCGCGAGCACGGGGCTGGCGGTGTCGTCGGCATCGAGCACGAAACAGGTGCTGCCGCCAGCCGACCAGAAGTCATGGCGGTCGCCGGGGGCGATGACGGCCACGCGGCCTGCGGTCATCCGCGTGCCGCGGCCTTCGATCTCCAGTTCCAGGGCGCCTTGCCAGCCCCACAGGAGCTGGAAGTGATCGTGGGCATGGCTGCCCTTCGATTCGCCGTAGCAGCGCCGGCTCAGGCGGGCGGCCATGTCCATGCTCACACGGCGTTGGCCACACCTGCTTCGTGAGCCTGCTGGTCGGCGTGATAGCTCGAGCGCACCAGCGCGCCCACGGCGGCGTGGGTGAAGCCCATCTCGTAGGCTTTTTCCTCGAACATCTTGAACACCTCCGGGTGCACGTAGCGGCGCACCGGCAGGTGGTGGTTCGAGGGGGCGAGGTACTGGCCGATGGTGAGCATGTCGATGCCGTGCTCGCGCATGTCGCGCATGACCTGCAGGATCTCCTCGTCGGTTTCGCCCAGGCCCACCATCAGGCCGCTCTTGGTCGGCACGTGGGGGGCGAATTCCTTGAAGCGCTTGAGCAGGTTCAGGCTGTACTGGTAGTCGGAGCCCGGACGGGCTTCCTTGTACAGCCGCGGCACCGTCTCGAGGTTGTGGTTCATCACGTCGGGCGGCGCGGCCTTGAGGATCTCCAGCGCGCGGTCCATGCGGCCGCGGAAGTCGGGCGTGAGGATCTCGATCTTGGTTTGCGGCGAGAGTTCGCGCGTGCGGCGGATGCAATCCACGAAATGGGCCGCGCCGCCGTCGCGCAGGTCGTCACGGTCCACGCTGGTGATCACCACGTACTTGAGCTTGAGTGCGGCAATCGTCTTGGCCAGGTTGAGCGGCTCGTCCGCGTCCAGCGGGTCGGGGCGGCCGTGGCCGACGTCGCAGAACGGGCAGCAGCGGGTGCACTTGTCGCCCATGATCATGAAGGTGGCCGTGCCCTTGCCGAAGCATTCGCCGATGTTGGGGCAGGAGGCTTCCTCGCACACCGTGTGCAGCTTGTGCTCGCGCAGGATCTGCTTGATTTCGTAGAAGCGCGTGCTGGGCGAGCCGGCCTTCACGCGGATCCAGTCCGGCTTCTTCAGCTGTTCGGCCGGCACGATCTTGATGGGGATGCGCGCGGTTTTGGCCTGGGCCTTCTGCTTGGCCGTGGCGTCATAGGCGCCGCTGGGCTGGGCCTCGTGGACGACGTTCGGGGTGGACATGCGCGGGTGCTCCGTCTCAGCCGGCAGGCTGCGGTGTCAGGGACTCAGGTGGGCCTGCAGGCGCTCGCCCAGGCGGGCGGCCACCGTGTCCCAGTCGATGCAAACCCCCAGTGTAGCCAAGTCGATGCTGCGCAGGCCGGCGTAGCCGCAAGGGTTGATGCCCTCATAGGGGCTCAGATCCATCGCCACATTCAGCGCCACGCCGTGGTAGGTGCGGTGCTGGCTGATCTTGATCCCCAGGGCGGCGATCTTGCCCAGGCCGGCGAAGGGGTCGGGCCGGTCGGGGGGCAACCGCGCATGGCCAAACGGGTCGGCCAGGTTCACATAGATGCCTGGGGCGCCCGTCACACGGTGGCCGGTCACGCCGAAGCCTTCGAGCGTCTGGATCACGGCCTGCTCGAGCCGGTGCACGTATTCCTTGACGTAGATGCCCAGCCGGCGCAGATCCACCAGAGGGTAAGCGACCACTTGCCCGGGGCCGTGGTAGGTCACTTGACCGCCGCGGTTGGTGGGCACGACCGGGATGTCCCCCGTGGCGAGCAGGTGCTCGGCCTTGCCGGCCAGGCCCAGGGTGTAGACCGGCGGATGCTCGCACAGCCACAACTCGTCGGGGCTGTCGGGGGTGCGTGCCTCGGTGTAGGCCTGCATGGCCTGGACGGTTGGCGCATACTCGACGCGCCCGAGCCAACGGATTTCCATGCCCGGGAGTCTATCGGCCTGACCGCCCCGGCAGAGCATCCACGGTGCGTGCCCGGACATCGCAAACGCGTTAACGTTGGCGATCTGCGGGGCGCATGCCTGAAGCGGGAGACGCGCATGACACGGATGTGGCGAGTTGGAACGCGCGGCGGCCGCAGGCCGGCCTTCAAGGGCCTGGCGGCCGTGCTCGCCATGGTGCTGCTCCATGGGGCCTGGGCCCAGCCGGCGAGCCGGCCGGGGGTTTTCGTGACGCCGGAGAACCTGCAGCGCTACCTGCAGGAGCGGCGTGAGATCGACGAGGCCCTGGCCGAGCACCAGGCCGGGCGGTGGGCGCAGGCCGAGCGCCGTTTCACCGCTCTGGCCGAGCAGGGCAGCCCGGTGGGCCGCTACAACCTGGCGATGATGCATGTGCGGGGCGAGGCCGCCCGGCCTGACATGCACAAGGCGCTCGAACTGCTCGAGACCTCGGCCGCCCAGGGCTTCGTGCGCTCCGAGCACGCCTTGGGCGAGATCTACGAGCGGGGTCTGGCCGGCCTGCCCGACCATGCGCGCTCGGTGCAGTGGTACTTGAAGGCGGCCGAGCGCGGGCATGTGCAAGCCCAGGTGGCCGCCGGCACGGCCTACTACCTCGGGCGTGGCGTGCCCCAGGACTGGGGCCAGGCGGCGCAGTGGTACCGCCGCGCGGCCTTGCAAGGCGAGATGGCGGCGCAGTATCTGCTGGCGTCGATGTACGAGAAGGGGCTGGGCGTGCCCAGGGATGCGCGCCTGGCGCGCTACTGGTACGAGGCGGCCGCCGCCAACGGCGACGAGATCGCGCCTTACAAGGTCAAGGAGATGGACGAGGTGCTGCGGGGGCGGGCGCTGTGAGGCCCGCTTAAAGCACCACCTTGACCATCGGATGCGAGGTCAGCGCCCGGTACAGGCCGTCGAGCTGTTCGCGGCTGGTGGCCGTTACCGTGAGGGTCAGGCCGAGGTAGTTGGCGCTGCGGCTGGGGCGCATCTCGATCGTCGCGGGATCGAAGCCCGGATCAAACTGCAGCGCCACCTCGGCGATCGCGGTGGCGAACCCGTCGACGTTGGGTCCCAACACCTTGATGGGGAAGGCGCTGGGGTATTCGATCAAGGACCGGTCGGGGGTCATATCGACTGCTCTGCTTTGGCGCGCTGATAGGCCTCGTACAGGCGGGCATAGACCGGGCCGGGCTTGCCTTTGCCGGCCCCATGGCCCACCGGTTCGCCGTCCAGGCGGGTGACCGGCAGCACCTCCTTGGTGGCCGAGGACAGCATGATCTCGTCGGCGGCGAACACCTCGGCCTCGCTGATCGGGCGCAGGTTGAAGCCAATGCCCAGTTCCTCGCAGAGTTCGGCGATCAGGCCGTAGCGGATGCCTTCGAGCACATGCTCGCTCTTGGGTGGGCCCAGCACCGCGCCCTCGTGCACGATCCAGACGTTGCTGGCCGAGGCCTCGGTGAGATGGCCGTCGCGAAACATGATGGTCTCGGCCGCGCCCTGGTCGGCCGACATCTGGCGCGCCAGCACATTGCCCAGCAGCGAGATCGACTTGATGTCGCCGCGTTCCCAGCGGAAGTCGCGCGCGGTGGTGCAGGCCACGCCGGAATGACGCTGCTCGGGCGTGGCCGGCTTCATCGTGCTGACCATCATGAAGACCGTGGGCGTGATGTCGGGGGGCATCACATGGTCGCGCAGTGCCACGCCGCGGGTGAGCTGCAGATAGACGAGCTGGTCCCGGGCGCCTTCCCGGTCGGCGTGGGCTGCGATGAGTTTGCGCATGCGCTCCAGCCACTCCATGCGCGAGTGCGGATTGGGGATGCGCAGCTTGGCCAGCGAGCGCTCCAGGCGGGCCATGTGCTCCTCGAAGCGGAACAGGCGCTGCCCGTAGACCGGCACCACCTCGTAGCAGCCGTCGCCGAAGATGAAGCCGCGGTCCAGGACCGACACCTTGGCGTCGCACAGGCGCACGTACTCGCCATTCAGGTAGCACAGGGTGTCGGGCAGGGCTGGCATGGTCGGGTCCTTCGGTTCGGTACGGCAGGGATGTCGAGCTTACTGGATCCACAGGCGGATGGCATCCCAGGCGCGGCCCAGGAGGCCCGCTTCGGGCACAGCCTGCTGCACCACCAGCGGGGTCTCGGCGATCACGGTGTCGCCCAGCAGCACCTTGATGCGGCCCACGGCCTGGCCCTGCTGGAGCGGGGCCACCAGCGGATCCATGCGTTCGATCTTGGTGGTGACCTTGTCGCCCTCGCCGCGCGGCACGGTCACGAACAAGGGGCCGGCGGCCCCCAGCCGGGCCTTGGCGGCCTTGCCCTTCCACACCTGGGGCTCGACCACCGGCTGGCCGCCTTCGAACAGGCGCAGTGTGTCGAAGGCCTGGAAGCCCCAGTTGAGCAGGCGCTGGCTTTCGCTGGCGCGTGCCTCCATCGAGGTGGTGTTGAGCACCACGCTGAGCAGGCGGCGTTTGCCGTTGGGGAAGTCGCGCTGCGCCGAGGCGATCAGGCAGTAGCCTGCGGCTTCGGTGTAGCCGGTCTTGAGCCCGTCGACGCTGGGGTCGCGGCGCAGCAGCAGATTGCGATTGGGCTGGGTGATGTTGTTGAAGCGGAACTCGCGGATCGAGTACATCGGGTAGTACTCGGGAAAGTCGGTGATCAGCCGCGAGGCCAGCACCGACAGGTCGCGCGCGGTGCTGTGGTGCCCGGGCTCGGTCATGCCGGTCACGTTGGCGAAGCGGGTGTTCTTCAGGCCCATGCGCTGGGCCTCGCGGTTCATCAGCTCCACGAAGGCCTCGACGCTGCCGGCCACGCCCTCGGCCAGGGCCACCGAGGCGTCGTTGCCCGACTGCACGATCATGCCCTTGAGCAGGTCCTCGACCTTCACGCGCATGCGAGGTTCGATGAACATCACCGAGGCGCCGCCCTTGCGCTCGTTCCAGGCACGCACCGACACCGGCAGGTCCTGCTCCAGCGACAGGCGCTTGTCACGCAGGGCGCCGAAGACCACGTAGGCGGTCATCAGCTTGGTCAGCGAGGCCGGGTCCGAGAGGGCATCGGGCTCGCGCGAGGCGAGCACCTGGTTGCTGTTCATGTCCAGCAGCACGTAGGACTTGGCTGCGACCTCCGGGGGCGGCAGGGGCTGGGCGGACGCAAGGGGGGGGCATGCCAGCGAGGCGGCGGTCAGCAAGGAGGCAAGCAGTCGTTTCATCGATGCGGTTCGGTTGGGGTGCGGCAGTCCCGGCTCCGGCGGTGTGTCTCACACCGTCTCAGGCCAGGGCGCGCAGCACCAGGGTCTTCAGCAGCGGCAGCTGCCCATGGAAAAAGTGGCCCACGCCGGGCACCACCACGACCGGCAGGTGCTGCGGACGGGCCCAGTCCAGCGTGGACTGCAGCGGCACCACGTCGTCGTGTTCACCGTGGATCACGACCGTGTGGGCCGGCACGGGCGCCACCTCGAAGTTGCCGGTGGCCGGGCCCACCAGCACCAGGTGGGCCACGCTGCCCCCCAGCCGCTGTGCGGCGTGCGAGGCGACATAGGCCCCGAAAGAGAACCCGGCCAGGGCCAAAGGTTCCCCGTGCTGGCGTCCGTGCGTGATCACGGCCATCATGTCGTCGATCTCGCCACGCCCGGCATCCCAGGCCCCTTGCGAGCGCCCCACGCCGCGGAAGTTGAAGCGCAGCACGCGCCAGCCGCGCTGCACGAAGGCGCGGGCCAGCGTCTGCACCACCTTGTTGTCCAAGGTGCCGCCGTGCAGCGGGTGCGGGTGGGCCACGACGGCCAGGCCCATGGGCGGCCCGGCCGGCGCGTCCAGGGCACATTCGAGCTCGCCGGCCGGACCGGCGATCAGGTGCTTCTCGGTCTGGGCGTTCATCGGCCGACGTCGGGCGCCAGCAGCAGCCGTTCGACGACCTCGCCGTGCCGCAGGTGGCGCTCGACGATCTCATCGATGTCGGCCTGGTCGACGTAGGTGTACCAGGTGGCTTCGGGATAGACGACCGCCACCGGGCCCCCGGCGCAGCGGTCCAGGCAGCCCGCGCGGTTCACCCGCACCCGGCCCGCACCGGCCAGGCCGGCCGCCTTGACGCGGGACTTGCAGTGGTTGAAGGCCGCCTCGGCCCCCTGATCCGCACAGCAGGACTCGCCGTTGTCGCGCTGGTTCAGGCAGAAGAAGATGTGGCGCTCGTAATAGCTCATCGGGGGATTTTAAGGCGCGCGCTCCCGCGAGGCCGCGCGCGCGACCAGGTAAACCAGCACCGCGTAAGGCCACAGCCAGCCCACCCACTGGGCCAGGCCGTGGAAGCGGATGAAGCGGCCCTGCTCCCAGGCCGCCAGGCTCTGGGCATAGTAGGGGTCGGCCGGCGCGTCGTTGACGAAGCCGGCCAGCGCGGTGATGGCCACCAGCCCCAGCGCGGCGGCCGCGCGCGGGGGCACGGGGGCCAGCACGAGGGCAGCGGCCACGCCCACAGTCAGCCCCAGCGGGGTGGCCGGCGTGATCCAGGCCAGCGCATGCTGCGGACCGTAGCTCAGGGCCGTGGACAAGGTGGTGGTGGCAAAGCCCAGGGCCGCCGCCCCGGCCACCAGCGCCAGACGCGGCCAGCGCGGCGGGCTGATCGAGAAGGCCAGCAGGCACGGGGCCAGCACGCCCAGCGCCACCACCACCAGCTCGGTGACCGCTGGCAGCCGCGAAACGGCTCCGGCCACCGGAGCCTGGACCCAGCCCTCCAGCGCGGTGCCCTGCAGCGCGCGCGCGATCAGGTCGTCCACCCGGTCGGCCACCTGGCCCACACCCAGCGGCGCCGGGGTGGGGAAGAGCAGGGCCGCGGGCCACAGCAGCAACAGGGTCAGCCCGCCGGCGCTGCGCTCGATGAACCAGCGCTCGCGCAAGGCTTGCCAGCGCCCCAGCGCGCCCAGGGCCTGCAGCGCCAGCATGACCAGCGCGCCGGCCGCAGTGCCCAGCACGTTGAGGGCCCAGTCCAGGTTGGACGGCACGCGCTCCGGCAGGAAGTTCTGCAAGGTCTCCATCGTGCCCGACAGCAGCGCCCCGCAGCCCAGGGCGATGCCGAAGGCCCACGCGCGGGGGCGGCCGCTGCGCAGCGCCGCGCCGGCCACCGCCATCCCCAAGGGCATGTAGCCCAGCAGGTTGGACACCAGGTCGAAGCCCGTCCACCAACGCGGCCAGGGTTCGAGCACGAAGGCCCACAGCGGCCGGTTCGGTGCGACCCAGCCTCGGAAGGGGTACAGGCTCGCATAGACGATGAGCGCGGCGTACAGCAGCGCCAGCGGCACCAGCGAGCTGCGATGGCGGGACACCGGCGCCCCACTCAGAAGGGCTTGAGCACCACCAGCAGCACGACCGCCAGCAGCACGATCACCGGCACCTCATTGAACCAGCGGTACCACACGTGGGAGCGGGGCGGGGCCTGGAATTGCTCGAAGTCGCGCAGCAGGCGACGGCAGCCGTGGTGGTAGCCCACCAGGCCGAGGACGAGCACGAGCTTGGCGTGCATCCAGCCGCTGCCCGGGCCGCGCCCGATGCCAAAGCCCCACCACAGCCACACGCCGAAGCCCAGCGCCGGCACCATCAGCAGCGACATGAAGCGGTAGAGCTTGCGCGCCATCAGCAGCAGGCGTTCACGCTCGGCGTGGCTGTCGGGGCTGACCATCGCCAGGTTCACGAAGATGCGGGGCAGGTAGAACAGACCGGCGAACCAGCCGACCACGAACACGATGTGCAGGGATTTGACCAGGGCGTAGAGCATGCGCGGCATGATAGCCACCCTGCCCGCCGCGGGCGTCGAGGCCGCTCGAGCCGCCCACCCCCAAACGGCCGCCCAAAAGAAAGAGCCCCAGTCGGGGACTGGGGCTTCAAAGCCTTAACGCTGTCATCACGGTAAGGCACCTGCTCAGGGAGGAAAAGCAGGGAATGACCGCCTTGCGACGTATCATTCATATGTGAGCTTATCACAGATCCGTGACCGGCTGGAGGGCCCCAGTGATCCACTCGGGCATGGAAAACACCAGCTTTTCACGATTTCGAACGCTTGTTACAGGATCCTGCCTTGGCCTTCCCCGCTTCCTTCCCGGCGGCCCGCCCCCGCCGTCTGCGCCGCGACGACGCCACCCGCCGGCTGGTGCGTGAACATGCCCTGCGTGCTGACGACCTGATCCTGCCGGTCTTCGTGCTCGACGGCCAGGGGCAGACCCAGGATGTCGCGTCGATGCCGGGTGTACAGCGCCTCAGCGTGGATCGCCTGTTGCCGCTGGCCGAGCGCTGTCTGGCGCTGGGCGTGCCGGCGATGGCGCTCTTTCCAGTGATCGACCCGGCCCTGAAGACGCCGGACGGCCGCGAGGCCTTGAACCCCGAGGGCCTGGTGCCGAGGGTGGTGCGCGAGCTCAAGCGCCGTTTCCCGGAACTGGCCCTGATGACCGATGTCGCGCTCGACCCCTTCACGAGCCACGGCCAGGACGGGCTGCTGGACGACACCGGCTACATCTTGAACGACGAGACGGTCGAGGTGCTGGTGCGTCAGGCCCTGGTGCAGGCCGACGCCGGGGTGGACATCGTGGCGCCCTCGGACATGATGGACGGGCGCATCGGTGCGATCCGCCGGGCGCTGGAGGCGCGCGGGCTCATCCACACCCGCATCATGGCTTACAGCGCCAAATACGCCTCGGCCTTCTACGGCCCGTTCCGCGACGCGGTGGGCTCGGCAGCCCACCTGGGCAAGAGCAACAAGAAGGTCTACCAGATGGACCCGGCCAACAGCGACGAGGCCCTGCGCGAGGTGGCGCTGGACATTGCCGAAGGCGCCGACATGGTGATGGTCAAACCCGGCCTGCCCTACCTGGACATCGTGCGCCGCGTGAAGGACGAGTTCCGCATGCCCACGTTCGCTTACCAGGTCAGTGGCGAGTACGCGATGCTCAAGGCGGCGGCGGCCCACGGCTGGCTCGACCACGATGCCGTGATGATGGAGTCGCTGCTGGCCTTCAAGCGTGCCGGAGCGGATGGGGTGCTGAGCTACTTCGCGCTGGACGCGGCGGCGCTGCTCAAAGCCTGATGCGCGTCTTCCACGTCCGCCCAGACGGCTTCGACGAATGGCCGGCCCTGCCAGCCGGGCTGCCCGACACGGGCTACCTGTGGGTGGGGGTGACGCGCGGCGAGTTCGAGACGGACATCGCCCGGCTGCAGGCCTGCCTGCAGGCCTGGACCGGCGGGCCCCTGGTGGACCTGCACGTCTCGGATCTGCTCAACCCGCAACTGCCCTCCCACTTCGAGGACACACCCTGGTATGACGTGCTGGTGTTCCGGCGTCTGGCCGCCGGCCCCGGCACGAGTGCACTCTTCCTCGACGATGCCGGCGGCGACCTCCACGGCGCCCGCCGCGCCCTGGAGGCCATCGACACCAGCCCGGTGGGTTTTGCCGTCTTCGACCGCGTGCTGCTGACCGTGCATCCGGCCGATTGCCTGGTGCGCGAGCATTTTGCGCA